>JAJXXB010000123.1 GCA_021781315.1 Actinomycetes bacterium
TCAGCGCCGCCGGCGACGGCCGACGCCCCGGCTCGCATCACCACCACGACCGTGATGGTCGCGACGGCGGCGAGGATGTGGACGAGGAACAAGAGGTCAAAGACGACTGACTCGGCGATCACGTCTCCGAGAGTAACGCCTCGGCCGCGCGGTAGGGATCGGTCTGCCCGTCGATGAGTGCGGCGACCTGCTCGGCGTAGGCCGCGCCCTCGGCGAGCTCGCCGATTCGCGCGCGCAGCATCACCGAGAGCACGCGGTCGAGCTCGGCGCGGGCCTGGGCCGCGCGGTGGTGGTCCTGCTGGGTGCCCGTCACGAGCCGGCGGTGCTCGATGATCGCCCGCCAGAGCTCGTCGGCGCCCGCGCCGCTGCTCGCCACCGTCTCGAGAATGGGCGGTCGGGGCTCTTTGGTCGTGCCGAGCTCGAGCATCTGCTCGAGGTCCCGGCGGGTCTCGCGCAATCCCGCGCGATCGGCCTTGTTGATGACGAAGATGTCAGCGACCTCGAGGAGCCCGGCCTTGTTCGCCTGCATCGAGTCGCCCCAGCCGGGGTTGGTCACCACGATGGTGGTGTCGGCCGCCGAGGCGATGTCGACCTCCATCTGCCCCACGCCGACGGTCTCGACGAAGACGACCGAGAAGCCCGCCGCGCCAAGGACCCGGATGGCGTCGGGCACCGCGAGCGAGAGGCCGCCGAGGTGGCCGCGCGTGGCCATCGAGCGGATGAAGACGTGCTCGTTGGTCGCGTGGTCCTGCATGCGGATCCGGTCGCCGAGGATGGCGCCGCCGGTGAAGGGCGAACTCGGGTCCACGCAGAGCACCCCAACCTGGTCGAAGGGTTGCGCCCCGTCAAAGGAGCCGCTCTCGAGCGCGGTCTTGATCAGCTGGTCGGTGAGCGTGGACTTGCCGGCGCCGGGCGGACCCGTGAGCCCGACCACGTAGGGGGCGGGCGTCGCGTAGGCACGCGAGACCGTGGCGCGCTGTCTCGAGCCGCCGGACTCCACGTAGGTGATGAGTCGCGCCAGGGCCGTACGCGACCCACGGGCCGCCTCGGCGATCAGCTCGTCGGGGTCACGCGCGATCATCGGATTCGGTCGATCCGCGCGCCGAGGCTGGTGAGGCGCCCCACGAAGTCGTCGTAGCCGCGCTCGATGTGCTCGAATCCCTCGACGGTCGTGGCGCCGTCGGCGACCAGTCCCGCGAGCACGAGGGCCGCGGCGGCGCGGATGTCGGCGCCGCGCACCGTCGTGCCGACCAGGTGGTCGACACCGCGGATCATCGCGTGGTGGCCGTCGGTGGTGATGTTCGAGCCCAGCCGTACCAGCTCGTCGACGTAGCGAAAGCGCCCCGCGAAGAGGTTCTCGGTCACCACCGAGACCCCGTCGGCGACGGCGAGCATCGTGGTGATGAGCGGCTTGTAGTCGGTCGCCACCCCGGGGTAGGGCAAGGTCGAGACGTCACAGCCCCGCAGCCGGCTCGGACCGCGCACGACGACGCCCGGCCCGGTCACGTCCACGACGCCGCCCATCGCCTCGATCTTGTGCAGGAGCATCTCCATGTGGTCGGCGCGCGCGTCGATGACGCGCACCGCGCCACCGGTGATCAGCCCGGCCGCGAGGTAGGTCGCCGCGACGACGCGGTCGGGGATGACCTCGTGGTCGGCGGCACGTAGTGACTCGACACCGTCGATGGTGAGCCGCGACGTGCCCAGTCCCTCGATGCGCGCGCCCATCGCGATGAGCTGGTGGCCGAGGTCCTCGACCTCGGGCTCGCGCGCGGCGTTGTCGATGACCGACCGGCCCTCGGCCAGCACGCAGGCCATCAGCAGGTTGTCGGTCGCCGTGTGGCTCGGGTACTCGAGGGTGATGCGCGTCGCGCGCAGCCGGGGCCGGGTCGTCGTGGCGTGGATCGAGGTGCGGTCGTTGTGAAAGTCGGCGCCCATCGCCGAGAGACCGTCGGTGTGGAAGTTGATCGGGCGCAGTCCGAAGTCGTCGCCCCCCGGCAGGGCCATGTGGGCCTCGCCGCAGCGCGCGAGCAGCGGGCCCAGCACGACGATGGAGGCCCGCATCGCCTCGAAGAGGTGAGCCGGCGCGATGGGGTGCAGGTCGTGCGCGTCGGGAACGGTGATGGTCAGCTGGTGCTCGCCCGTCACGACGGTGCAGCCCACCGCCTGCAGCAGCTCGGTCATGACGGCGACGTCGCTGATCGCGGGCACGTTGGTCAGGTGGTGCACGCCGCTCGCGAGCAGGCACGCCGCCATCTCCTTCAAGACCGCGTTCTTCGCGCCGAAGGCTTGGACGTCGCCCGACAATGGACCCGCGGGCTTGACCAACAACGAACTCACCCATCCAGTATTGCCGCTTCGCCGGGGTGCCTCAGCCGGACCCCCTCGTGCCCAGCGGACTACGCTTTCTAACGTGCAACCACCCTCGGTACCAGACCGCAATATCGCCCTGGAAATGATTCGCGTGACGGAGGCGGCGGCCATCGCGGCCGCCCGTTGGGCGGGTCGCGGCGACAAGATGGCCGCCGACGGCGCCGCCGTGGACGCCATGCGCTTCGTACTCGACGCCGTCGCCATGGACGGCATCGTGGTGATCGGCGAGGGCGAGAAGGACGAAGCCCCGATGCTCTTCAACGGCGAGCACATCGGCAACGGCGAGCCCCCGATGGTCGACGTCGCCGTCGATCCCATTGACGGCACGACGATGACCGCCATGGGCCGCAAGGGCGCCGTCTCGGTCATCGCGCTCTCCGAGCGCGGCACCATGTTCAACCCGGGACCGTGCGTCTACATGCGCAAGATTGCCGTCGGCCCGCGCGGGCGCGGCGCCGTCGACATCAACGCCACGCCCACCGAGAACCTGCGCGAGCTCGCCAAGCGGCTCGGCAAGCCGGTCCAGGAACTGGGCGTCGTCGTGCTCGACCGGCCGCGCCACCACGAGCTGATCGGCGAAGTCCGCGAAGCCGGGGCGCGCGTCCTATTGATCTCGGACGGCGACGTCACCGGCGCCATCGCGACCGGCTGGCCGAACTCGGGTGCCGACCTGCTGCTCGGCATCGGCGGGACGCCCGAGGGCGTCATCGCGGCCGCGGCGCTGAAGGGACTCGGCGGCGAGATCCAGGGCGTGCTGCACCCGCGCAACGAGGTCGAGCGCGAGACCGCCGAGGCGATGGGTTACGACCTCGACCGCGTGCTCACCACCGACGACCTGGTGACCGGCGACAACTGCTACTTCTCGGCGACCGCGGTCACCGACGGCGACTTCTTGAAGGGTGTGCGCTTCACCGAGTTCGGCGCGACGACCCAGTCGCTCGTCGTTCGCTCGCAGTCGGGCACCGTGCGCACCATCGAGACCTTCCACCGGCACAACAAGCTCCAGGAGTTCACGACCCCCGCCTTCTGATTCGTGAAGGAGTGCACGAGCTTCGTCGTTGCGGCTCGCGGCGTCTCGCGTTAGGGTCCGGCTACGAGGACTACTCGTGCGAGTTGAGGAGGCCGGAGTGAACGTAGCCAACTTGTTGGCGACCAAGGGGCGCGACGTCGCCACCATTAATCAGGAGCGTTCGGTACACGACGCGATCGCGATGCTCAAGGAGCGCGGGATCGGTGCCCTCGTCGTCACCGGCGGCACGGGACCGCTCGCCGGGATGCTGAGCGAGCGCGACGTGGTGCGAGCCTTCGCGCGCGAGGGCGCCGACGCCCTCGACCTGCGCGTCGCCGCGCTCATGACCACCGCGGTCATCACGTGCCACGAGGCCACGTCGCTCAACGAGCTCATGGCCACGATGACCGACAAGCGCATCCGCCACGTCCCGGTCGTGGAGAACGGCCAGTTGGTCGGACTCGTGTCGATCGGCGACGTCGTGAAGGCCCGCGTCGGCGAGCTCGAAGTCGAGCGGCGCGACCTGTTGGAGTACGTAAACGCTCGCTAACTAGCGCAGTAGGGTTAACTACGAGGTGGCACCAGTGGCTCTGCTCGCGACGACGTCGATCTTTATCCAGTTGCTCGGCGTGCACGTCACGGTCATCACGGGCGGCGAGGCGGTCGCGACCGTCGGTTCGGTACTGATCGCGGTCATCGTCGTCATGCTCGCGTGGGCGTTCGGACACCTCGTGGGAACGCCCGCCTGGGCCTTTGCCGATGTCGGGCGCGTCAAGTGGCACTGGGTGCTCGCCATGACGCTGCTCTTCATCGCGACCGACACGACGATCCTGATCCTCGCCCTCTACTACCTCACCCGCGTCCGCCCGCGACTCAATGCCGCGATGCGACGCGACGCGACGCCGTCGCTACGCCGGTCAGCGACTCGCTAGTGCGTAGCGGCGCGTAGGCGCAGTTCGGCGCGCTCGAGCGAGGACTGCGCGAGGTAGAAGTTGGCGTGGTCCTCGGCGTCGCCCTTGGTCATCGCCGCGAGCTCGGCTTCGGCGCGCTCCTTGGCGGCCTGGGCTCGAACCACGTCGATGTCGGTCGTGCGCTCGGCGACCCCGGCCAGCACCGTCGCGCGCGTCTCGCCCTCGACGTCGCCGGGGCCGACCTGGAAGTAGCCGCCGTGCACCGCGAAGGCGAGTTCGCCCTCGTTGGTCTGGACCCGCACCACGCCCGCGACGATGTCGCCGACGGTCTCGGTGTGCTGGGGCAGGA
>JAJXXB010000047.1 GCA_021781315.1 Actinomycetes bacterium
CTGCTCGAGGAAGGCCACGTAGTCCTTCGCCGCGCGCGGCAGCTGGTCGTAGGTCGTGAAGGCCGACAGGTCCGTGCGCCAGCCGGGCAGGGTCTCATAGACCGGGGTGACCTCGTGGAGCACCGACTGGTGGTAGGGCGGGTAGGCGTAGCGCACGCCCTCGGACTCATAGGCCACGCACACCTGCACCTCGTCGAGGGTGTCGAGCACGTCGAGCTTGGTGAGGGCGATCTCGGTGAGCGAGTTGAGCCGCGCCGCCTGACGGGCCATCACGGCGTCGAACCAGCCGACGCGCCGGCGCCGCCCGGTGTTCGTGCCGTACTCGTGGCCCCGGTCGACGAGCAAGTCGGCCGCGTCGCCGTGCAGCTCGGTCGGGAATGGCCCGGCGCCCACGCGGGTGATGTAGGCCTTGGCGATCCCGACGATGCCCGTGAGGTCCCGCGGTCCGAGGCCCGACCCGGTGCAGGCCCCGCCGGCGACGGGGTTGGAGGAGGTGACGAAGGGGTAGGTGCCGTGGTCGAGGTCGAGGAAGGTCGCCTGGGCGCCCTCGAGCAGGATCCGCTGGCCGTTGGCGAGCGCCTCGTGCACCGTGCCGACCGAGTCGCCGATCATCGACGCGAGGCGCGGCGCGTACTCGTCGAGGTAGTGCGCAGCGATGTCGGCCGCCTTCAGCGCGGGGCGGTTGTAGACCTTGGAGAGCAGGAGGTTCTTCTCGGTGAGAGCCACGTCGAGCTTCTCGCGGAAGATCTTGGGG
This sequence comes from Actinomycetes bacterium, assembly GCA_021781315.1. The sequence goes on from JAJXXB010000047.1 coordinate 755, forward strand.
TCGAGCAGGTCCTGGACCCGCAGTCCGACCCGCCAGGCCTTGTCGGCGTAGGCCGGGCCGATGCCGCGCTTGGTCGTGCCGAGCGCGTTCTTGCCGAGGAAGCGCTCGTTCAGCCGGTCGAGCTCCTGGTGGTAGGGCATGATCAGGTGCGCGTTGCCCGACACGAGGAGGCGCGACACGTCCACGCCCTTCGCGCTCAGGGCGTCGAGCTCGGCGAGCAGCACCGCGGGGTCGACGACGACCCCGTTGCCGATGACCGGGGTGATGTGCGGGTAGAGCACGCCCGAGGGCACGAGCTGGAGCGCGAAGGCCTCGCCGTCGACGACGATCCGGTGGCCCGCGTTGTGGCCCCCCTGGTAGCGAACGACCATGTCCATGTCGCGCGCGAGCAGGTCGGTCAATTTACCCTTGCCCTCATCCCCCCACTGGGTACCGACTACGACGGTTGCGGGCACGGGACTCCTCGGGCTCGGGACCTCTCCAGCCTACTGCGCGACGCCGCGGTCACTGAATGGCGAGGTCACCGTCGAGCGCGTCGACCGTGATGGTGTCACCGTCGTGGAAGCGACCGCGCAGGATCGACAGCGCGATCGGGTCCTCGAGGCGACGCTGGATCACGCGCTTGAGCGGGCGAGCACCGAAGGCGGGGTCGAAGCCCTCATGGGCGAGCAATGACGCGGCCGCGGGCTTGACCTCGAGCACGAGGTGGCGCTGTGCGAGACGCTCGCGCAGCCGGCCGAGCTGGATCCCGACGATGACCGCGAGGTCGGCCTCGGTGAGCGAGCGGAACCGGATGATGTCGTCGATCCGGTTGACGAACTCGGGCCGGAACACGCTGAGTGGATCGCCCACGAGGTTGCTCGTCATGATCAAGACGACGTTGGTGAAGTCGACCGTTCGGCCCTGGCCGTCGGTCAGGCGACCGTCGTCGAGCACCTGGAGCAGCACGTTGAAGACGTCGGGGTGGGCCTTCTCGATCTCGTCGAGCAGCACGACCGCGTAGGGGCGGCGTCGCACGACCTCGGTGAGCTGACCGCCCTCCTCGTAGCCGACGTAGCCCGGGGGCGCGCCGATGAGCCGGCTGACCGAGAACTTCTCCATGTACTCGCTCATGTCGATGCGCACCATCGCGTGCTCGTCGTCAAAGAGGAACTCGGCGAGCGCGCGGGCGAGCTCGGTCTTGCCCACGCCGGTGGGACCGAGGAAGAGGAACGAGCCGATCGGTCGGTTCGCGTCCGAGAGCCCGGCGCGCGAGCGCCGGATCGCGTTCGCGACGGCCTCGACGGCCTCGTCCTGGCCGACCACGCGCGAGTGGAGGAGCTCCTCCATGCGCACGAGCTTGTCCACCTCGCCCTCGAGGAGCTTGGAGACCGTGACGCCCGTCCAGCGGCTCACGACGTCGGCGACGTCCTCGGCGTCGACCTCCTCCTTCAAGAACGCACCGTGGGCCTGGAGCTCGGCGAGCTCGGCCGTCGCCTGGTCGATCGTGCGCTCGAGCTCGGGGATCGTCCCGTAACGCAGGACCGCGGCGCCGTTGAGGTCGCCCTGGCGCTCCAACCGGTCGGCCTCGGCGCGACGGTCCTCGTACTCCTGCTTGGCCGTCTGGATCTTGGTGATGGCCTGCTTCTCCGCCTGCCAGCGCGCGGCCAGGGCGTCGGACTGCTCGCGGTAGTCCGCGAGTTCTTCGTCGAGCTTGGCCAGACGCTCATGCGAGGCGTCGTCGGTCTCACTCGCCAGCGCGACGCGCTCGATCTCGAGTTGACGTATCCGACGGATCACCACGTCGAGCTCGGTGGGCATGGAGTCGATCTCAATGCGAAGCCGCGAGGCCGCCTCATCGATGAGGTCGATTGCCTTGTCGGGGAGGAACCGGTTGGCGACGTAGCGCTGGGAGAGCGTCGCCGCGGCCACGAGCGCGGCGTCTTGGATCCGCACGCCGTGGTGGACCTCGTAGCGTTCCTTCAGCCCGCGCAGGATGGCGATCGTGTCGGCGACGGAGGGCTCGCCCACGAAGACCTGCTGGAAGCGGCGCTCGAGGGCGGCGTCCTTTTCGATGTAGCGCCGGTACTCATCAAGCGTGGTCGCACCGATGAGTCGCAGCTCGCCGCGCGCGAGCAGCGGCTTGATCATGTTGCCCGCGTCCATCGCGCCTTCGCTGGCGCCAGCCCCGACGATCGTGTGCAACTCGTCGATGAAGGTGATCACCTCGCCCTTGGCGTCTTGGATCTCCTTTAACACGGCCTTCATGCGCTCTTCGAACTCACCGCGGTACTTCGCGCCCGCGAGCATCGACGCGAGGTCGAGGGCGATCACGCGTCGGTCGCGCAGCGACTCGGGGACGTCGCCCTCGGCGATGCGCAGTGCCAGGCCTTCGACGATGGCGGTCTTGCCGACGCCGGGCTCGCCGATCAGCACCGGGTTGTTCTTCGTGCGCCGGGAGAGCACCTGGATGACTCGGCGGATCTCCTCGTCACGGCCGATGACCGGGTCGAGCTTGCCGGCGCGCGCGAGCACCGTCAGGTCGCGGCCGTACTTCTCGAGGGACTGGAAGGTCTCCTCGGGGTTCTCCGAGGTGATCCGGGCCGACCCGCGGATCGAGCGAAGCGCCCCGAGCAGGGCTTCACGGGTCGTGCCGAGTTCCTCGGCCCAGGCGACCATCACGTGGTCGACCGACAGGTACTCATCCCCGAGGTCGGCGCGCAGCTCGTCGGCCTGCTCGAGGCCGTGGCGCGCGTCCGCCGAGAGCCCCGGCTGGGTGCCACCAACGGTGCGCGGCTCGCTCGCCACGCGCTCGTTGAGCGTGGCGGTGACGGTGATCGGGTCGAGCCCGGCCGCCACCAGTAACGGGCGTGCGACGCCGTCGGCCTGGTTGAGCAGGGCGAGCAGGAGGTGTGACGGGGTGACGTAGGGGTTGCCGGCCGCGGCCGCCTGGGTCGTGGCGGCCTGGAAGGCCTCGCGGGTCTTCACCGTCCAACGTTGGGGATCTAGGGTCATCACACGCCTCCTCGACGCTGACGTTGCGCCGCGACGAACAGCGCGATGGTGTTCTGGACCGGCACGAGATCGCGCCGGTACTGGCGATGCGTCGCCTCGACCGAGGACTGGACGGCGTCGCGCAGCGCCGCCGCCTCGCGGCGGGCCTCGTCGAGCTCGCGTTCGAGGCGCAGGATGCGCTTGACGCCCTCGAGGTTGACCCCGTCGTTGGTGAGCTCTTGGATCCGGCGCAGCACCTGGAGGTCCTCGTCCGAGAATCGCCGCGATCCCCCGGTCGTGCGCTGGGGGTTGAGCAGCCCCGTTCGCTCGTAGTTGCGCAAGGTCTGGGGGTGCACGCCCGCGAGCTCGGCGAAGACCGAGATCACGTAGATGGCCCGCGAGGTGTCACTCATGGTCGACGTCCTCGTGCAGCGCGTGGGCGAGCTTCTCGACGATCGCGCGCTGGTCCTTGGTGAGCTTCGCGGGGATGCGCACGTTGATGGTGACGAGCAGGTCGCCGGTCGGGTGCTTGCCCGCCGCGGGCACGCCGCGTCCGCGCACGCGCATGGTCGTGCCACCCTGGGTGCCGGCGGGCACCTTCAGGGTGACCGGGTCGTCGAGCGTGTCCACGGCGACCGTGGTGCCTAGCATGGCCGCGGTGACGCCGACGTCGACCGAGGTCGTGACGTGTCGGCCGCGCCGCGCGAAGCGCGGATCGGGTGCGACGTGCACGTCGACGAAGAGGTCACCCGCCGGTCCGCCCTGGGCGCCCGGGGCGCCCTTGCCCTTCAACTTGATGCGCTGGCCGTCGACCACGCCCGCGGGGATGCGAACGTTCACGCGACGCGAGGACGGCTCGCGGCCGGTGCCGTGACAGGTGGGACAGGGCGTGACGATCCGCGAGCCGC
>JAJXXB010000222.1 GCA_021781315.1 Actinomycetes bacterium
GTCGTCGCTCGGCGACGTGTTGCCGCCGTCGGCCTCGTAGGCCGCGATCTCTCCCACCAGGCGCTCGATCGTCGCCGCGGTGTCCGCGTCGGCGCGACCCTGGCGCGTCGCGAAGTACGCCGCGCCGAGCTCGCGAAGGTTCGCGTCGTTCTTGCGCCGGGCCTGGACCTCGTCGAGCTTGGCCTGTCCGGCCTTGCCCGCCTCTTGCGCCTTTTGGGCCAGACCCGCGGCCTGGCTCTTCACCTTGTCGAATAGTGCCATGCACCCTCCTCGTCGACGCCGCCGGCGACGACGACTGTCGCGGTCGTCGTTGGCCGTGGCACTCGTCGAACCGGAGCCGTCTTGTGATGGTATCGCCGCGCCCGGCGCCGCGCCCTAGAGGACCGGCGACGTCCATTCGCGCAGCTCGAGCGCGTCGGGCAGCGCGTGCGTGTAGGCGTGGCGAATCGCGTCGACCGAGAGGCGCACGTCGCCGAGCACCAACTCGTCACCGCCCACCACACCGAGGGCGACCGCGTCCACGCCCGCGGCCGCGGCCCGCGCGAGCAGCGCCGCAGGGTCGTGGCTGGCCAGCACGTAGCGACCCGGGAACTCGCTGAAGAGCTCGCCGGGGGCGGCCAGATCCACCGCGACGCCGAGTCCGGTCGCGGCCACCATCTCGCCGATCGCGCCGCCGAGGCCGCCGCCGGCCACGTCGTGCACCGCGGTGAGATCGGTTGTCGCACCGGCGCAGACCCGGGCCACCTCGCCCGCGACGAAGGCCGTCGTCGCCGCGAAGTCGGCCGCGTCAAAGTCGGCGAGGCGCCCGCCGCGGCGCCCGCGGCGAATCGCCCAGCGGCTCCCGGCCAAGGGGAAGGGGCGTTCGCCGCGCGCGACGCGCGTGCCCACGAGCACCACCGTGTCGCCTGCGCGCCAGTTCCAGCCCGGCGGCGGGGCGACCAGGGAGTCGACGACGCCCAGCAGTCCCACGACCGGCGTGGGGAAGATGTCGGTGCCGGCGCTCTCGTTGTAGAGCGAGACATTGCCGCCGACCACGGGCAGCGAGAGATCGTTGCAGGCCTGCGCCATGCCGTCGATCGCCTCGGAGAGCTGCCACATCACCTCGGGGTGCTCGGGGTTGCCGAAGTTGAGACAGTTCACGACGGCCTTGGCCGTGGCGCCCACGCAGGCGAGGTTCGCCACGCTCTCGGCGACGGTGAGGGCGGTGCCCAGGCGCGGATCGAGGGCGCACCAGTGGGGGTTCGAGTCGGTCGAGAGCGCGATGCCGCGCTGGGAGGCGGGCAGCCCCGGCCCGGCGAGGCGCAAGAGGGCGGCGTCGCGGCCCGGGCCGACGACGGTGTTGAGGAAGAGCTGCGAGTCGTACTGGCGATAGACCCAGGCCGGGTCCACCAGCATGCCGAGCAGGTCTTCGGCGGCGCCCTCCAGGGACTCGTCGTTCGTGGGATCGTCGGCGAGGACAGCGTCGAGCTCTCCCGGGCGCTGTCGGGGCCGGTCGTAGAGGGGGGCCTCGTCGGCGAGGGACTTGGCCGGCACCGTGGCGAGGACCTCGCCATCAAAGCCGTCGCGCACGCGCAGCAGGCCCACCTCGCGGCCGTGCTCGTCGACCTCGGGCGCGGTGACCTTGCCCACGATCGTCGCGCGCACCTCCCACTTCGCGCACAGCGCCGCCACCGCCTCCCAGTTCTCCGGGGTGATGATGGCGAGCATTCGCTCCTGGCTCTCGGAGGTCATGACCTCGAAGGGCTCCATGCCCCGCTCGCGCAGGGGCACCGCGGTCACGTCGACGTCCATGCCCACCCCGCCGCGCGCGGCCGTCTCACTCGTCGCACAGACCAGTCCCGCGCCGCCCAGGTCCTGGATGCCGACCACGAGTCCCGAGTCGAGCAGCTCGAGGCAGGCCTCGATGAGGCGCTTCTCCTCGTAGGGGTCGCCCACCTGCACGCTGGGACGCTTGGCGTCGTCGGCGCCCTCGTCCGAGAAGCCGGCCGAGGCGAGCACCGACACGCCGCCGATCCCGTCGCGGCCCGTGGTCGAACCCAGCAGGACGGCGAGGTTGCCCAGTCCCGAGGCGACGCCGAGCACCAACCGCTCACGCGGCAGGGCGCCACAGCAGAGCACGTTCACCAGCGGGTTGCCGGCGTAGCGCTCGTCGAAGGTGAGCTCGCCGCCGATGGTGGGAACGCCCACCGAGTTGCCGTATCCCGAGATGCCCGAGACGACGCCCTCGACCAGCCAGCGCTGGCGGGCGCTGTCGAGGTCGCCGAAGAAGAGGGGGTCCATTACCGCGAGCGGGCGCGCGCCCATGGTGAAGACGTCGCGCAGGATGCCCCCGACCCCGGTCGCTGCACCCTGGTAGGGCTCGATCGCCGAGGGGTGGTTGTGGCTCTCGATGCGAATGGCCACCGCGATCCCGTCGCCGGCGTCGATGACGCCGGCGTTCTCGCCCGGACCCACCAGCACGTGCTCGCCCGCGGTGGGCAGGCGGCGCAGGTGCAGCCGCGAGGACTTGTACGAGCAGTGCTCGCTCCACATGACCGCGTAGAGGGCCAGCTCCAGGTGATTGGGCTCGCGCTCGAGCACTCGGCAGATCTCGGCGAATTCGTCGTCGGTGAGGCCGAGCGAGCGATGCAAGTCAGAAGTCACCCCACCAAACTACCGGTCGTTCCCGATGGCCCGCGTCGGAGCGAACGCCCAAAGTCCAATAACCCCAAGGGAATCCGCGATATTCGGCGGAACCCGCGTTTCTCAAATGCCGACATACGTAATTTCCGTGATCGCACGGGGGTTGTGGTGACCGCGACCACTTGCCTCTCAAGCACGACGCGCTCGCGTCGGCAATTTGATAGAAAAAATTGTTTGCCCAAACACAACAAAAGAGTGGTCCCTCAGTCCGAGAGTGGCGCGGACAGTGAACTAGAGGCTCCGGAGAGAAACCATATTCAGTTTTGATATTTCTGTTATCCCATATGGGCTGGAGAATCCACTGGGTCCGTCGAACGCACTTCTACGCAAGTTGTCTAAATTGATTTGACTCTTAACGAATTCACAGTCTGGCATGAGTAATCTATGAGTCACTACACTGGGATCGTACCTAGAAGTCTGGAGAACCTTATGGCCACCGCCACCAAGAAGCCCGCCGTCAAGAAGGTCGCGAAGCGCACGATGAGCGATGACCACAAGGCCAAATTGGCCCAGGGACGCAGCGAGTCGAGGATCGTAAGCCGCTATCTCGACGCGATCGCCGCCGGAAAGGGACGTCGCGGTCGCAAGCGCACTCCCGAGTCAATCTCGATGCAAATCGCGCGCATCGACAAGGAAATCGTGGCCGCCGCGCCGATCCGCCGTCTGGAATTGACCCAGAAGCGCTTCGACCTCGCGACCGAGCGCGACCGTCTGACGACGCGCGTGGATCTGACCAGCCTCGAGAAGGAATTCATCAAGGTGGCCAAGACCTACGCCAAGCGCAACGGAATCGGCTACAGCGCATTTCGCGAATTGGGCGTCTCGGCCGACGTGCTGAAGCGCTCGGGCATCGCCCGCACGCGCGCCTAAGTCAGCCGCGGAGTCGTCGCTCGCGCCCACCCGGGATTCCGGGTGGGCGCGCGTTCGTTCGCGACGTCCGTGTCGCACGATCTCGTCACTCCTATCCTGAAGTCACGATGAGTGACGACTCTGCCTGCCCGTTCTGTCGCATCGCGCGAAGCGAAGAATCCGCGCTACTCGTCTACGACGACTCCTCGACGATCGCGTTCCTCGACCGGGCGCCGGCCGCGCCGGGGCACACCCTGGTCGTGCCCCGCGTTCACTCGCGCAACCTCTTCGACATCGACCCCGAGAGGGCGGGCGGCCTGTTCTCGACGGCGATCCACGTCGCTCGACTGCTCAGAGTCGCGTTGCGCCCCGATGGACTCACCCTGATCCAGACCAACGAGGCGGCCGGCTGGCAGTCGGTCTTTCACTTCCACCTCCACCTGGTGCCGCGATGGGACGACGACGATCTGGCACCGCCCTGGCGTAGCGAGCGTGCACCGAGCGACGCCCTCGCCGCGACCCACTCACGGATTCTGCGCGCCGCCGGCGACGCCTCGGCTAACTAGGGCCGAGGCGCTGCGTCGACCTCGCCCGGGGAAGCCTCTAGCGAACGAGCGCCGCGCGGTCGGCGAGCGCCGACGCGAAGCCCTCGAGGAGTACCCGCCCGTCGGCGCTGCCCAGCAGGGTCGACATCGCGCGCTCCGGGTGGGGCATGAGGCCGACCACGTTGCCCGCGACGTTCGAGATCCCCGCGATGTCGTCGCGCGAGCCGTTCGGATTGTCGCGATAGCGCAGGACGATCTGGTCGTTCGCGACTAGTGACGCGTACGTCTCGTCGTCGCAGGTGTAGGCGCCCGAGAAGTGGTTGATCGGGATCACGAGCTCCTGGCCCACGCGTGCCGCACGGGTCAGCACCGAGCGCGTCGAGGTGACGACCAGCGTCGTCGGCATCGAGAGGAACGTGAGGCCCCGGTTCTTCACGAGCGCCCCGGGCAACAGCCCGGCCTCGGTGAGGACCTGGAAGCCGTTGCAGATGCCGAGCACCGCGCCGCCGCCCTCCGCGAAGTCGGAAATCGCGCCCATG
>JAJXXB010000149.1 GCA_021781315.1 Actinomycetes bacterium
CGCCCGAGGACGACTCGATCCTCACGACCGACCTCGCGGCCTGGCGCAAGGTCCAAGACATCAACCTGACCTCGGTCTACCTGTGCTGTCGCTACGGGATCCCCCACCTGCTCGAGCGCGGCGGCGGGTCGGTCATCAACACCGCCTCCTTCGTCGCGGTGATGGGTTCGGCCACCTCGCAGATCTCCTACAGCGCCTCCAAGGGCGGCGTGCTCTCGATGAGCCGCGAGCTCGCGGTGCAATTCGCGCGCGAGGGCGTGCGGGTGAACGCCCTGTGCCCGGGACCGGTGAACACGCCCCTACTCCAGGAACTCTTCGCCAAGGACCCCGAGCGGGCCGCGCGGCGCCTGATCCACGTGCCCATGGGCCGCTTCGCCGAGCCCGAGGAGATCGCCGGTGCGGTGCTGTTCCTCGCTTCGGACGACTCGTCCTTCGTGACCGCCTCGACGTTCCTCGTCGACGGCGGGATCGCCGGGGCCTACGTGACGCCCCTGTGACGGTGCGGTAGCGAGGACCAGCATCGGCGTCACGTCAGCGCAGCGGTGACACCGGGACGAGGCGGAACCGTCGGGCCGGGGCCTCAGCGAACGCGCGAGTAGCCCGCGGGACAGCGCGGCGCGTAGGACTGGACGCGCCGGATTGTCGTGTCGCGTTTGCAGGTGATCGTCGCCATGGGCGGGGCCGGGGCGTAGCCGACGACCTCGCTCGAGGCGCCGTTGGCGACGACGCGCACGCCGAACCGCTCGGTCGTGGTGAGACCGCCGAACCAGCACGCCGTGGAAACCGTCGTCTCACGGAAGGACGTCGGCACCGCGGCACTCGCCATGAGCGTGCAGACGTAGTCGATCGCGTTGGGCGCGGCCGGCCAGGTCGCGAGCAGCGTCGTCGCGGTGCGCGTCAGCTGCACGCGCCCCGACGTCGCCGGCGCCCGGTTGATCAGCCGGCCGAGGTCGCGAAGCGGCAATCCCCAGATCTTCGAGTTGTGCCAGTCCCCCGCGTAGAGGACGCCGTCGGCGACCGCGAGGGGCTCGATGCACGTGAAGGAGGGTTCGGCCCGCGTGCTCGCGATGGTCACGAGGCCGCCGTTGCCCGTCGTCGCCGGCGCACCGATGGCGCGCGCGTGCGCCGCGGCCCCGCTCGTGATCACGCCGATCGCGAGGTGGGGCTTCGAATCGACCGAGCAGGCCGACACGTAGACGTTGTTCGCGCCGTCCACGGCGAGCCCGGCGGGGTTCGCGTGCGCGCCGAGGTAGGCGATGGCCGTCGCCCCCCGGCCGAGCGTCGCGGTCACCCCGGCCGCCAGCGCGCCGGCCGATACCGAGTAGACGGCCCCGCTCTGGCCCACGACGTCGAGGTTGCCGACGACGTCCATGGCCAGGCCCTGGAGCCCGTCGCCCGCCGAGTCGAAGGCCGTCGTGACCTGCATGCTCGAGAGGTTGATCCGGTAGACCTTGCCGGTGCGCTCGTTGGCCGCGTAGAGGTAGCGCTGGTCCGCCGAGAGGGCGAGGCCCGAGTACCCCGACGTGGGCGCCGAGGACAGCCCGAGACCGGTGAGCGTGTGCGTCGAGGGCACGAGGACCCAGATCGTGCTCGAGGAGCCGGTGTCAAAGAAGATGGTGCCCGAGTCGGTGACCGCGATGCCCGCGACGCTGCGCACGTCGGCGTTCACGATCGCGAGCTTGCGCGTCGGGCCCGACGAGGGCACGCCGGCCATCGCCGTGGAGAGCGCGGACCGGGCGTAGAGGTCGAGCTGGCCGGGCTGGGCGAAGCTGAGCAGGTTGCCGCCGTTGTCCATCGCGAGACCGAGGTCGCTGCCGCTCGGCGCGATCGTCTGCCACTCGCCGATCGACGTGAGGTACCCGCTCGCCGCGCTCGGCGAACCCGCAACGGCGACGACGGCCCCCGCCAACGTGGCCGCGGCCACGATCGTGCGGGTCGCGGCGCGAACGTGCCTCATCGTGAAGGAAGGTTACCGGACGCGCCCGACCGACCTCGGGTCACCAGCCGCGGGACGACCGGCTACTTCGCGTGACGGCCGCGGCCGCTCGGCGCGCCGGCGTGGTACCGGCGCACGGCCCGCACCCGGTGCCAGAAGCCCCACGCCAGCAACAACACGATGATGATGATCGTCGGGGTCTGCAAGAGGTGGAAGTCGTGGCTCACCCGGGTCCAGTTCGACCCGGCGGCGTAGCCCAGTCCCGTCAGCAGTCCGATCCAGATCGCCGAGCCGATGACCGTGAGGATCGCGAAGGGCCCGCGCTTCATCTCCGCGACGCCCGCGGGCAACGAGATCACCGTGCGCACGACGGGCAGCACGCGGCCGATCAGCACCGAGGCGGCGCCGTAGCGAGCGAACCAGCGCTCGGCGGCGTCGAGGTCCCCGTGGGTGAGCAGGATCCACTTGCCCCACCGGTCGACGATGGCGCGCCCGACGGTGCGCCCGACCTCGTAGGCGATCACCGAGCCGATGAGCGAGCCGACCACCCCCACGACCACGATGCCGAGGATCGAGAACTGGGCGTGTCCGGTCACAGCCGAGGTGGCGAGGGCACCCGCGAAGCCGAAGGTCACCTCCGAGGGGATCGGGATGAGGGCCGACTCGGCGATGGCAAGGAGGAACAGCGCGAAGTAGCCGTAGTGCTGGACGAACGAGGACATTTAGGCATTCTCTCGCAAATTCACGCGCCGTCGGCCCGTTACTAGCAAATATTTACCTACGCCGGGTCCCCCCGCACGGGTGTCGTCTGACACCGGCTCAGCCGATCGGCTCGAAGCGCGCGAGGAAGAACCGGAGGTCCTCGGGCTCGTAGGTGAAGCGCAGCCCCGCGACCTCGTCGGCATTCGCGACCACCTCGACCACCGACTCGGCGACGACGTCCATGTGAGCCTGGGTGTAGACGCGCCGCGGGATCGTGAGGCGCACCAGTTCGAGCTTGGGCAGGTGGTTCTCCCCCGTGACGGGGTCGCGTCCGGCCGACACGACCCCGCGCTCCATCGAGCGCACCCCGGAGTCGACGTAGAGCGCGGCGGCCAGCGCCTGGGCCGGGAGCTGCTCTTGGGGGATGTGCGCCAGGATCGCCCGGGCGTCGAGGAAGATGCCGTGCCCGCCGATCGGCAGCACGATGGGCACGTCCTCGTCGATGAGCTTGTTGCCCAGGTACTCGACCTGGCCGATGCGCGCGGCGATGTGGTCGTCGGTCTCGACCATCTCGCGGATCCCCTGGGCGAGGGCCTCCATGTCGCGCCCGGACATGCCGCCGTAGGTGTGCAGGCCCTCGAAGGCCACGAGCAGGCTGCGCGCGCGCCGCGCCAGCTCGGGGTCGCGCAGGGCGAGAAAGCCCCCGATGTTGACGAGGTTGTCCTTCTTCGAGGACACCGTCGCGCCGTCGGAGTAGCTGCAGATCTCGCGCAGGATCTCGCGCACGCTCTTGTCCTGGTAGCCCGGCTCGCGCTGCTTGATGAACCAGGCGTTCTCGACGGCGCGCGTGGCGTCGAGCATCAGGTAGATACCGTGTTCGCGGCAGAGCTCGTAGGTGGCGCGCAGGTTCGCCATGGAGAGGGGCTGGCCGCCGGCCATGTTGACGTTGGTCTCGACCGAGATGTACGGAACCCGGCTCGCGCCGAACTCGTCGATGACGCGGCGGAACTTGTCGAGGTCGACGTTGCCCTTGAAGGGATAGGTGCTCGCGGGGTCGTGGGCCTCGTCGATGATCACGTCGACGAAGGTCCCGCCGGCTCGCTCCTGGTGAAAGCGGGTCGTGGTGAAGTACATGTTGCCCGGCACCGCGTCGCCGGGCTTGATGAGGATCTGGCTGAGGATGTGCTCGGCGCCGCGGCCCTGGTGGGTCGGCACGAGCTCCTCGTAGCCGTAGACGTCGCGCACCGCGTCCTCGAGGTGGTAGTAGGACCGGCTCCCGGCGTAGGCCTCGTCACCGAGCATGAGTGCCGCCCACTGACGGTCCGACATCGCGTTGGTGCCCGAATCGGTGAGCAGGTCGATGTAGACGTCCTCAGCGCGAAGCAGGAACGTGTTCCACCCGGCGCTCGCGATCGCGCGCTCGCGATGCTCGCGGGTGGTCACCGTGATCGGCTCCACCATCTTGATGCGGAACGGCTCGGCCCAGCTGCGGCGCGATGCCTTCGGGTCTCTCTCCATCATGGCCTCCCCACGAGTCACGAGACCCACCCAGCCACGGCCTCATTGACGCACTGAATTACCTACTGCGGAGCGTACGCCCCCGGCGAGGGTCAATCCGGCGTTGCGACCAACACCGGCCCTAGGACTGGTGCCGGCTGCACCAGTAGGTCGTGCGCCCCCCGATGGTGTCGATGCGCATCGCCGCGCCGTCGCGCGGGCACAGCCCGCCGGGAAACCGCGCCTCCATGTGGTCACCGGTGTGGGACCCGCCGCGCTTGCCAAGCGTGCGCATCGTCTGGGTGAAGGCCCTATAGAGCGCCGCGCGCTGGGCCGGGTCCAGGCGCCCGACGGGGGTGCGCGGATCGATGCCGGCGCGAAACAGCATCTCGTCGGCGAGCAGGTTGCCCACCCCGGCGATGCGTGACTGATCGAGCAGGCGCGCCTTGATCGCCGGGCCCTCCCCGCGCGAC
>JAJXXB010000188.1 GCA_021781315.1 Actinomycetes bacterium
GAGCGTCGAGCTGCCCGTGGGCGGTCTCGAGAACTCCTACACCCCCTACGTGGGTACCAACAACGTCATCGGCGTCAAGTCGGGCCGCACCAGCGAGGCGGGTGGCTGTGACGTCATGGCCATGACCTTCTCCGAGGGCGCGACGACTCAGGTGCTCTACGCCGTCGTCCTCGGCCAGCGCGGCGGCAACCTCTTGGGCCCGGCGGGTGACGCCGCGCTGGCCCTGGCGCGCTCGGCACTCACGCACGTCCAGCACCTCTCCCTGCGCCGCGGCGAGGTGGTGGGTCGCGTCGGTTGGACGGGCTCGCGCACGCCGGTCGTCCTTGGCGGATCGGCCACGCTGTGGTGGTGGGGCGACTCCTCGCGAGTGCCGGTCGCGGTCACTCTCACGGGTGGCACGGCGCCGATTCGTGCGGGCCAGCGGGTCGGATCGATCGCGGTGTCGGGGCCGGTGCGGGCGACGCTGCCCTTGATCGCGCAGCGCGCGGCCGCTCCGCTCACGCTTCTGCAACGCCTACGCTGAGTCAATGCTCGCGCGTGTGCCCGCCTCGTCGGCCAACCTCGGGCCGGGCTTTGACACCCTGGCGGTGGCCCTGAACCTCTACGTGGACGTGAGCGTCGAGGCTGCCGACGACTTTTCGATCACGAGTTCCGGCGAGGGAGCGGGTCTGTTCGACGATGAGAACCACCTGGCGGCGGTGATCGCGCGCGAGGTGCTGGGTCACTCGCGATTCGCGGTCCACGTCGAGTCCCAGATTCCCCTCTCGCGCGGACTGGGCTCGTCGGCGTCACTGGCTCTCGCCGCGGCCGCCGCGGCCGGGGCGGCGGATCCGCTCGCGCTCGCCACGCGCGTCGATGGTCACGCCGAGAACGCCGCCGCGTCGCGCTACGGGGGCCTCGTCGCGGCCGCGCTGCGCGCGGGCGTGCCCGTGGCCCGCCCGCTCGCGCTCGACAGCTCCTGGCGCTTCGTGGTCGTGATCCCCGACGCGCAGCTGGCCACGTCTGACGCCCGGCGGGTCCTGCCGCGCGAGGTGCCCTTCGCCGACGCGGTCTTCAATCTGAACGCGATGGGACTGCTCGTCGCCGGGCTGGCGGATCGCAACGCCTTCGTCGCCGGCTCGATGGACGACGCGTTGCACCAGCCGTACCGGATGGCGCTGCTGCCCTTCGCCGCCGGCGTGCTCGCGACCTTGACCGAGGCCGGAGCGAGCGGCGCGTGCTGGTCGGGGGCCGGATCGACCATGCTGGGCCTCGTGGGGGTCGAGGCGGCCGAGATCGTCGCCGCGGCCGCCCGCGGGCACCTCGCGCTCGAAGGCGTGGCGGGGACCGTGCGGGTCCTCGACGCCGACCGCGCGGGCCTGGTCACGCGTTGAGGCTTACTCACACTCGTCGACAGGCCCTCGCGGGTGGGGGCTTCATCATCGTCGGGGCCATCTTCATCCAGTGGTCGGTCGCCGTTGTCTCGCCCGTCTTTCGCCTCATTGGCCCCTCGGCGGCCAGCGCCTGGCGCTTCGATTTCGGCGCCCTGGTGCTCCTCGCTATCGCCCGTCCCCGCGTGCGGACCTGGAACCGACGCCAGTGGGGCGGGGTGGTGGTGCTGGGCGTCGCCACCGCCTTCATGAACCAGTGCTTCTACCAGTCGATCGCGCGCATCCCGCTGGGTACCGCCGTGGCGATCGAGTACCTCGGGCCGTTCCTCGTGGCGGCGCTCGGCAAGAGGACGCCACGCCACTTCGCGTTCCTCCTCCTCGGGGCGATCGGCGTCATCTTTCTCACTCGCCCCGGCGGCGGGATCAACCTCGTCGGCATGTTGTTCGCGGCCGGATCGGGGCTCGGCTGGGCGATCTACGCGCTGGCCTCGCACCGGGTGGGCGGGGCGACCAAGGGATTCAGCGGCCTCGCCGTCGCGATGTCGATCTCGGGACTGGTGACCCTGCCCTTCGCGGCCGGTTCGGCGCCGACGCTCTTTTCCAGTGCGCCGTCGGTGGCTCGGATCGCGACGACCGCGGTGATGGCGATCGTGATCGGCTTTGGCGCCGAGATGCAGGCGCTGCGCCGGGTCAAGCCCTCGATCGTGAGCGTCCTGCTGGCGCTGGATCCCGCGGTGGCCTTCGCGGTGGGCTTCGTGCTGCTGGGCCAGCGCGTCACGGCCTTCGACGCGGCCGGACTGGTGTGCGTGGTGGTGGCGGGCCTGGGTGTCACGACCGACGTCGTCGAATCCGACGTGGGACTCGCCCTCTAGGTCTTCGGCGTGCGCCGTTAGGCTGGTCGGGTGGCGAATCCGCGCACCTTTTCCATCCGCACCTTCGGCTGCCAGATGAACGAGCACGACGCCGAGCGCCTGGCCGGGTTGCTGGTCGCCGACGGATTGGTCGCCGCGCCCGAGGGGGCCGACGCCGACGTGGTGGTCTTTAACACGTGCACGATCCGCGAGAACGCGGACCTCAAGCTCTACAGCGCCCTCGGACACCTCAAGGCCGAGAAGCTGCGCCGTCCGCAGATGCAGATCGCCGTCGGCGGCTGCATGGCCCAGAAGGATCGCGGACAGATCCTCGAGCGCGCGGGCTGGGTCGACGTCGTCTTTGGCACCCACAACCTCGCCGAGGCGCCGGCGCTGCTGCGCCGGGCCCGGGTTGAGGGTCCCCTCGTCGACGTCTGGGACGCGCCGGACCCCGAGGCCAGCCGCGACATGGCCCCGGCGCTCTACGCGGTGCGCGACGTGGCCTGGTCGGCGTGGATGACGATCCAGACGGGCTGTGACAACACCTGCGCGTACTGCATCGTGCCGGCGGTGCGCGGGCGCGAGATCAGCCGTCCCCTGGAGGACCTCGTGGCCGAGGCGACGATGCTGGCCGGCCAGGGCGTCACCGAGATCACCGTCCTGGGCCAGAACGTCAACTCCTACGGCCGGGACATCACCGGACGTCGTCCGTTGTTCGCGCAACTGCTGCGCGAACTCGGCGCCGTCGAGGGCATCGAGAGGATCCGCTTCACCAGCCCGCACCCCAAGGACCTGCGACCCGAGACGATCGAGGCCATGGCCGAGACGCCCGCGGTCTGTCCCCAGCTGCACCTGCCGATGCAGTCGGGCTCGAACCGGGTGCTCGCCGCGATGCGTCGGGGCTATCGCGTCGAGCGCTACCTCGAGCGCCTCGCGGCCGCGCGCGCGGTGGTGCCCGACCTCGCGGTGACGACCGACCTCATCGTGGGGTTCCCCGGCGAGACCGACGCCGAGTTCGACGAGACCCTCGCGGCCGTCGCCGCCGCGGAGTTCGACTCGGCCTACACCTTCATCTTCTCGCCGCGCGAGGGCACGCGCGCGGCGGCGATGACCGCGGACTTCGTCGCCGACGAGGTCGTCAAGGAGCG
This sequence comes from Actinomycetes bacterium, assembly GCA_021781315.1. The sequence continues at coordinate 3,370 of JAJXXB010000188.1, forward strand.
CTTCGCGCGCCTCAAGGACGTGCTGGACCGCTCCACCCTGCGCCGCCACGAGGCGAGGGTGGGCCGACGCGAGGAGGTCCTCGTCGAAGGACCCTCCAAGCGCAATCCGGCCATGTTCTCGGGCCGGACCCGCCAGGGCAAGCTGACCCACTTCGCGCCGGGAGAGGCCGCGCCGCGTCCCGGCGCCCTGGTCGAGGTCGACGTGACCTACGGCGCGCCCTATTACTTGCGCGGCGACTTGGTCTCGGTCCTGCGTCCGCCGCGACACCGCACCCGACTCGCCGTCGCCAGCGCGTGAAGCCCGCCGGTCCGGCCGTCGCCCTAATCGGTCCGACGGCGACGGGCAAGTCGGCGCTGGCTCACGAACTCGCCCGACGCGTCGAGGGCGCGGAGATCATCGTGCTCGACGCGATGACCGTCTATCGCGGGATGGACATCGCCACGGCCAAGCCCACCGAGGCCCAGCGCCGCGAGGTGCGCTACCACCTGCTCGACGTGATCGAGCCCTCCGAGGAGTTCGCCCTGGCGCCCTACCAGGCGGCCGCCCGGGCGGCCGCGACTGAGATCTGGGAGCGCGGCGGCTCGGTCATCTACGTCGGCGGCACGGGACTCTACGGACGGGCCGTCCTGGACGACTTCGAGATCCCCGGGCGCTACCCCGAGATCGCGGCGGACCTCGAGGCCCGCGTCGCTCGCGAGCGCGAGTCCCTCTACGCCCAACTCGTCGCGCTCGACCCGCTCGGGGCGAGCCGCCTCGAGGCGAGCAACGATCGTCGCCTGGTGCGCGCCCTCGAGGTGACGCTGGGCTCGTCGCGGCCGTTCTCCTCCTTCGGACCGGGACTCGATTCCTACGACGAGGTGCGCGTGGTCCAGATCGGTCTCGCCGTGCCACTTGACGTCCTCGACGCGCGCATCGAAGAGAGATTCCGTCGCTTCCTGGAGGAGGGCCTCGTCGAGGAGGTGCGCGCGCTCGCGGCCGCCTCGATGAGTCGCACTGCCCGTCAGGCGGTCGGCTATCGCGAACTGCTCGCCCACGTGGAAAACGGGGAGGATCTCGAGCGAGCCGTCGAGGCGGCGATTCACCAGACGCGGCGCCTCGCGCGGCGCCAACTGCGCTGGTTCCGGCGCGATCCGCGCATTGAGTGGTTCGACGACCCGGCGGCGGCCCTCGCGCGCGCGACGCAGGTTCTGCGCGACGCGGGGTCTTCTGGAAAACTGGGCTCGTGACGACGCGACACCTCCAAAAGTGGCACGGGGCGGGCAACGACTTCCTCGTCGACGTCGTCGCGACGGGTGAGAACACTTGGACGAGCGAGGAGGCGGCGGCGGTCTGCGACCGGCACCTGGGCATCGGCGCCGACGGCCTGCTGGTGGCCGAGCTGGGCGACCACCTGGCCATGACCCTCTACAACGCCGACGGATCCCGGGCGGAGATGTCGGGCAACGGCGTGCGCTGCCTGGTGGGAGCGGTGGTGCGCGCGGGCAACCTCGCCGGAGACCGCCTCGAGGTGTCCACGAGCGCCGGGGTGCGCACGGTCTCCTATCGCCTCGACGGAGCCGAGGGGTGGGCGAGCGTGACCATGGGGCGGGTGACCTTCGCCGAGGCCCTCGAGGGCACCTTGGGCGTGGCCTACGTGGGCAATCCCCACGTGGTCGTGCGCGACCAGCCCGAGTGGAGCGACGTCTACCGCGAGCAACTGGCCAGCCAGTTGAGCGAGAAGATCGGTGGCGCCAACGTGGAGTTCGTGACCGTCGACGCCCTCAACCACGTCTCGCTGCGCGTGATCGAGCGCGGCGTGGGTTGGACGCTCGCCTGCGGAACCGGATCGTGCGCGGTCGCGGCGATCCTGGCGCTGCGCGGCGAGGTGGCCAGCCCGGTCGTCGTCGCCAATCCCGGCGGCGATCTCACGGTCAGCCTGGCGCGCGACGAGGCCACCCTCGCCGGCCCGATGCGCTTCGTCGGCGACGTGGAGTGGACGGCGTGACGTATATTCCCTCGACGCTGATCGAGCGGACCTTTCGCGAGAAGATCGTTCTCGTCGGAGTGGTCTTTCCGGGGACGACCCCCGACGCGCTCGAGCGCCAACTCGACGAGTTGGCCCTGCTGGTCGACACCGCCGGCGCCGACGTGGTCGCGCGCGTGGTCCAGCGCCGCGACGCGCCCGATCCGGCGACGTTCCTCGGCTCGGGCAAGGTCCAAGAGCTGCGCGAGATCTGCCTCGCAGTCGACGCCGACACGGTGGTCTTCGAGCACGCCCTCTCGCCCGCCCAACAGCGCAACCTGGAAAAGATCCTGGGGCGCACCGCGATCGACCGCACCGCGGTCATCTTGGACATCTTCGCCCAGAACGCACGCACCCCCGAGGGCAAGGCCCAGGTCGAGCTCGCCCTCCTCGAGTACCGCCTGCCGCGCCTGCGTCGCGCCGGGGGATCGCTCTCCCAGCAAGCCGGTGGCATCGGCACGCGCGGCCCGGGCGAGACCCAGCTCGAGGTCGACCGGCGCCGCCTGGTCCAGCGCATCCACCACATTCGCGCCGAGCTGCGCCAGATCGATCGCACGCGCGGCGTCCAGCGCCAGGGCCGGGCCCGAGGTCGACACCGCGAGGTCACCCTGGTGGGCTACACCAACGCGGGCAAGTCCTCGATGCTCAACGCCCTCACCGACGCGGGCGTGGTGGCCGAGGACCGCCTCTTCGCCACGTTGGATCCGCGCACGCGCCAGCGCCAGCTGCCCGGTGGCGAGACGGTGCTGATCACCGACACCGTGGGCTTCATCTCGAACCTGCCCCACGAGCTGGTCCAGGCCTTCATGTCGACATTGAAATCCGTCCAGCTCGCTGACCTGCTGGTGCACGTGGTGGACGGCTCGAGTGACGAGGCCGAGCGCCAGATCGCGGCGGTGCGCGACGTGCTGAGCGAGATCGGCGCTCGCGACGTGCCCGAGCTGCTCGTCTTCAACAAGGCCGACGTCGAGGGATCGCGCTCGCGCGAGCTCTGCGCCCAGCACCCCGGCAGCGTGTGGGTCTCGGCCCTCACCCACGAGAACCTCGAGGCGGTGGTCAGCGCGATCGGCGAGGCGCTGCGCACCAAGGACCGCATCGTGACCCTGCGGGTGCCGATGGCGCGCGGCGACGTCGTGGCGGCGGCGCATCGCGAGGGCGAGGTGCTCGAGACGACGGTCACCGAGGACGCGGTCGTCCTGCGTGTCCTGCTCGACGAAGTGGGGGCGGCCCGGTTCGCCGAGTGGCGCGAGTCGTGACCTTCACGCCGCCGCCCTATCCCTACGAGCGTCTCGACGGCGTGCGCGAGATCGCCGCGCGCCACGAGGGCGGGGCGATCGACTGCTCCATCGGCACGCCGATCGATCCGCCGCCGGAGTTCGTGGTCGAGGAGCTGGCGCGCGCGGCCGGTGCGCGCGGCTATCCGACCTCGGCCGGCTCGCCGGCCCTGCGCGCCGCGGCCGCGTCGTGGCTGGGCCGTCGCTTCGGCGTCGATGCCGACGCCGACAACGTCGCGGCCTGCGTCGGCACCAAGGAGTTCGTGGCCTCCCTCGCTCAGTACCTCAAGCTGCGCGACGACGTGCGCGACACGGTGCTCTACCCGGCGGTGAGCTATCCGACCTACGCGATGGGCGCGACGCTCGCCAGCCTGCGCGCGGTGGCCGTGCCCGTGAGTGACGGGCGCCTGGACCTTGCCGCCATCGATCCGGCCGACGCGCGTCGCGCGCTCGTGCTCTGGTCGAACTCGCCGTCCAATCCCACCGGGGGCCTCGACGACCTTGGCGCGGTCGCCGCGTGGGGGCGCGAGAACGGCGTGCTCGTCGCGAGCGACGAGTGCTACAGCGACTTCACCTGGGACGGGCCCGCGCGTAGCATCCTCGAGCACGGTGAGAGCGGCGTGTTGGCGCTGCATTCGGTCTCCAAGCGATCCAACCTGGCGGGACTGCGCGCCGGCTTCTACAGCGGGGACCGTGACGTGGTCGCCTATCTGCGCTCGGTGCGCCAGCACGCGGGTCTGATGGTCGCCGGGCCGATCCAGGCGGCGGTGGCCCTGGCCTACGGCGACGATCGCCACGTCGAGGTCCAGCGACGTCGCTACCACGCGCGTCTCGCCGTGCTGTCGTCAGCCCTCGCGCAGTCCGGCGTCGACGCGCCGATGCCCCAGGGCGGCTTCTACCTGTGGTGCCGAGCGGCGGGACTCGACGGCTGGCAGCTCGCGGCGCGCCTGGCCGAGGTCGCCGGACTCGTGGTCAGCCCCGGCGAGCTCTACGGCGACGGAGGGGACTACGTGCGCATCGCGGTCGTCCAGAGCGACGAGCGTCTCGAACTCGCCGCCTCGCGCCTGCGCGAGAGCGCCGTACGATGAGGCCATGACGACACTCGAGACGCGCATCGAAAAGTGGTTTGACCAGATCGGCGAGCTCTCGCCGGCGAACGTCGAGGCACGGCGCGACGTCGAGCTCGCGATCACCAAGCTCGACGACGGCCAGATCCGCGTCGCCGAGGTGATCGACGGCGACGTCGTCGTCCACGAATGGGTGCGCCAGGCGATCCTGCTGCTCTTTCGCGTGCGCGGCCTCGAGCGCAGCGAGGTCGGCCCCTTCGAGTACCTCGACAAGCTCGACCTCAAGCACGACTACGAGCGTCGCGGGGTTCGCGTGGTCCCGGGCGCCTCGGCGCGCCGGGGCAGCTTTCTCAGCCGCGGCGTGATCCTGATGCCCAGTTACGTCAACATCGGCGCCTGGGTGGGGGAGAACTCCATGGTCGACACCTGGGCGACGGTGGGCAGTTGCGCCCAGATCGGCGCGAACGTCCACCTGGCCGGGGGAGTGGGCATCGGCGGCGTGCTCGAGCCGGCCAACGCGGTGCCGGTAGTCATCGAAGACGACGCCTTCATCGGTAGCCGTTGCATGGTGGTCGAGGGCGCGCGCGTCGGTCGCGGCGCGGTGCTCGGCGCCGGCACCATTCTGAACCCGTCGATTCCGGTGATCGACGCCTCGACCGGTGAGGAGATCTCGCGCGGCTACGTGCCCGACTACAGCGTGGCGGTGTCGGCCAGTCGTCGGCGCGAGTTCGCCGGCGGGGAGTTCTTCTTGCCCTGCGTCTTGGTCCTGCGCCGTCTGGCCGAGGGCGAGCGCCACGACAAGGTCGCCCTGAACAACCTCCTGCGCGAGCACGGCGTCGCCACGTGAGCCGCCTCGACGACGCCCTGACGCTGGTGCGGATGGCCTCGGTGAGCCGGCACGAGGCCGCGCTCGCCGCACACGTCGAGTCGCGCCTGCGCACGGCTACCCACCTCGAGGTCGAGCGAGTGGGCGACAACGTGATCGCCCGCACGGTCGGCCTGCACGCGACGCGCGTCCTCGTTGCGGGTCACCTCGACACCGTTCCCGGCGAGAGCGCGACGGCGCGCATCGAGGGAGATTTCCTCCACGGTCTCGGCGCGGTCGACATGAAGGCGTCGCTCGCGGTCATGCTCGAGCTCGCGGTCGATCCCACGCCGCGCTCGGTCGAGGTGACCTGGGTCTTCTACGCCCGCGAGGAGGTCTCGCGCGGCGAGTCCGGACTGGTCGAGGTCGCTGAACTGCGTCCCGACCTGCTCGCCGCCGACGTCGCGGTCCTCGGCGAGCCCACGGCGTGCGCGGTCGAGGCCGGATGCCAGGGCAGCATGCGCGTCCTCGTGCGGTTAAAGGGCGTGCGGGCCCATACCGCCCGGCCCCACCAGGGCCGCAACGCCATCCACCGCCTCGGTGGACTGCTCGAGCTCGTCGCGGGCTACGAGCCGCGCGTGGTGGACCTCGACGGGGTGACCTACGTCGAGCAGCTCCAGGCGGTCTTCGTCGAGGGCGGCGTCGCGGGCAACGTGGTGCCCGATGAGGCCTCGGTCGTTTTGAATCACCGGGTGGCCCCGGACCGCGACCGTCGGGCGGCCACGGACTGGTTGATCGGTTACCTCGACGCCGTCGTCGAGGACACGGACGAGATTGACGTGCAGGACTGGGCACCGCCGGCGGCGCCCTCGCTCGCCAACGCTCGACTGTCACACCTCGTGGAGCTGACGGGGCGAGACGTGCGCGCGAAGGTGGGGTGGACGGACGTGGCCACCTTCAGTGAACGAGGGATTCCGGCGACCAACTTCGGCGTGGGAGATCCGCTGCTCGCCCACACCACCGACGAGGTCGTGAGCGCGAAGGAACTCGACGAGTACGCGCGAGTTCTGGGGGAGTGGCTGCGCTAGTAGCGGCGCAGCACCGAGATGACGCGCCCGTAGATGGCGACCTCGTCGGCACCAAAGTCCATGGGCTCAAGGCGCGGGTTCTCTGGCTTCAGAATCACGCGGGGGCCCTGGGCGAAGAATCGCTTCACCGTCGCCTCGTCGCCGGGGACGCCGGCAACGACGATCTCGCCGTTGACCGCCGTGGACTGGCGCTCGACGACCACGTAGTCCCCGGGCAGGATGCCGGCGTCGATCATCGAGTCGCCGCGCACCTGGAGGACGAAGCTGTCACCACGACCCGCGAAGAGCTCGGGCAGCGCCATGACGTCGCGGTCGTTCTCCTGGGCGAGCACTCCAGTGCCGGCGGCGACGTCGCCCACGAGGGGGACCTGACGCACGTGTAGGTCGATCACCGGCGCCTCGTGTTCGAGTCGCACGGTGAGGGTGCGCGGCTGCTGGGGGTTCTTTTCGATGTAGCCGGCGTTCTTTAACACCTCGATGTGGTTGGCCACCGTAGCCGGGGAGCGAAGACCGACGTGATCACCGATTTCGCGAATTGTCGGAGGGAAGTTGCGCTCCCGCTGGCAGGCGACGATGTACTCGAGGATCTGGCGACGCATCGGGGTGAGGACTTCGGCCATGGTTGTCTCCTACGAACAGTTGTTCGTAGAGTAGTCCATCCGCGCACTCAAATCAAACATTCGTTCGCCTTGGTGGAGGCCGTCTCGTCATCCACAATTCACACGATTGAAGGCGTTGTTGAATAATCGCGTTCAGGTCGTGACTGCTACTCTTTCGCGATGGCCATGGTGGCCTAGTTTTCTCCGCCGCGGATTTCATGGTCGTGTCGCTTCGGTGACGCGGGGGTGACTGTGGTGTGGGAGTGAGTAAAACAGTTGAGGAGGACGAAGTGAAGCTTCGTTTGAATAAGACGGTGGCCGCGGCTGCGTCGAGTGCTCTGCTGCTGATGGCGGTGCCGGCAATCGGCCTCGCGTCACAGTCGGGTGCGGCGGCGAAGCCCACGTATGTCATCGGTTACGAAGGTCCGCTCTCGGGCGGCAACCAGCAGCTCGGTCTGAACATGGTGTTCGCCGTCCAGCTGGCGATCAACCAGGCCAACGCGTCGGGCAAGCTGCCCTTCAAGTTGCGGATCGCGACCTACGACGACCAGGGTGACCCGACCATTTCGCCCACGCAGGCCCAGGCCGCCGTGGCGAACAAGAACCTGGTCGCCATTGTCGGTCCCGCGTTCTCCGGAGCCACTGCCGCCGCTGAGCCCTACTACAACAAGGCCCACATCGCCACGGTGAGCCCGTCGGCGACCCGCGTGACGCTCGCGACCAGCGGATGGAACAACTTCTTCCGCGTCGTGGCTGACGACGGTGTCCAGGGTCCGGCTGACGCCAACTACATGGTGAAGAAGAAGGGCTTTCAGTCCATCTACGTCGTGAACGACGGCACCGCCTACGGTGCCGGCCTCGCGAGCGCCTTCGCCTCGACGGCCAGCGCCGACGGCGCGACGGTGACCCCGGCGACGGTTCCTGGCACCTCGCAGTGCCAGAACGGCACCGCCTCGGCGACCCAGTACACCGCGGCAGCGACCCAGGTCGTGGCCAGCGGCGCCAAGGCCATGTTCTACGGTGGCTACTACTGCGACCTCGGTCTGTTCCTCGGCGCGCTGTCGTCGGCTGGCTTCACGGGCACCGTGATGTCGGGTGACGGCTCGCTCTCGCCGGCGCTGATCCAGGGCACGACCCCGGCTTCGGCCGCCAACGGCGTGCTGCTGACCTGCGCGTGCGCGAGCTCGACCAACGCTGGGTTCAACAAGGCCTACCAGGCCCTGGCGCACTTCAGCGCGGCCAACGCGACCTACGCGCCCGAGTCCTACGACGCGGCCAACGCGATCATCAACGCGATGAAGCACCTCAAGAAGATCACCCGTGCGGGTATCGTCTCCGAGCTGCACAAGCTGGCCTACAAGGGCATGACGAAGCTCGTCAAGTTCCAGAAGGACGGCAACATCGCCGGATCGGCGATCTTCGTGAACCAGGTCAAGAACGGCAAGATCGTTCAGCTGGGCCTCGAGTAAGCATCAACCACGCAATCAGTCGGATGCCGGGGGCTTTCGCCCCCGGCATCCGACTGTTGGTTACACTCGTTCCCGTCTGGCAAAGGGGTGGACTTGGGCGCATTTGGGCATTACCTAGCGAGTCACTTCGCGACGCTCAAACAAGAATTCTGGTACCTCTTCGTGGGCGGGGTCGCTAACGGCTTCCTCTACGGCATGGTCGCCGTTGGTTACACGCTCGTCTACGGCGTGCTGCGCCTGATCAACTTCGCGCACTCGGAGATCTTCATGTCCGGGGGCTTCGCCGGCTACTTCTTGATGAAGACGCTCGTGGGCACCTCGACGCCGAGCGGTCTCAGCTCCGTGGGACTCATCTGTCTGGGCATCGTCGGCGGTGGGCTCGTCGGTGCTCTCGTGGCCACCGGGCTCGAGCGCGTGGCCTATCGTCCACTGCGCCGCCGCAACGCGCCCAAGCTCGCGTACCTCATTAGCGCCATTGGCGCTTCGTATTTCATGTTCAACATGGCGGGCAAAGAGTTTGGGCGCTACTCGGTGTCCGTTCCCCAGCCCTACATCAACCACGCCGTGTTCCACGTCTTCGGCGCGCCGGTGCTGATGTACGACATCATCATTCTCATTGCCGGGGTCGTGATGCTGGTCACCCTCGACCGCGTGGTGGCAAAGACCAAGCTCGGACGCTCCGTGCGCGCGGTCGCCCAAGATGCCGAGACGGCGTCGCTGATGGGGGTCAATATCGACCGCACCATCGCACTCACCTTCGTGATCGGCGGTGCCCTGGGAGGCGCTGCCGGCTTCCTCTTCGGCATGGGTACCGGCGTCGTCTACACGATGGGCTTCACGCCGGCGCTAAAGGCCTTCACCGCCGCCGTCCTCGGCGGCATCGGCAACCTGCGCGGAGCCATGATCGGTGGTCTCATCCTCGGCGTCGTCGAGAGTCTCTCGGTGGTCTTCGTTCAGGCCGCCTACATTGACGTCGTGGCCTTCGGCATCCTCGTCGCGGTGCTGTTGTTCCGTCCTACGGGAATCCTGGGCGAGCGACTCGGGAGAGCGGCCTGATGCGCGCGTTCCTCAACCGGCCAATCGTAAGGCGCTTTTTGATCCTCGCGGCTGCGATGGCGGTGCTCGAAGTGATGACCGGTCCGCCGGGATCCACCGATGCGCCCACCGAGGGGCTTGCGCACTCCTTCACCCAACCCTCACCCTTCTTCGGGCTCTTCAAGACCCAGCGTTGGGTCGTGTTCTTGTTCCTCGCGATCGTGCTGTGGGCCGTCGCGACCTTCTGGTCGTCTCGGGGCGCCACGATACGAGACGCCGTGTCGCGTGCGACCGCCGCGCCGCGAGCGATGTCGCAACGAAAGCTCCCTCGCCGGGGCTTTGGCGTGGCGATCCTGGTCGTCGCGCTGCTGTTGCCCCACATCGTCACCGACCCGTTCTGGCACGCCGCGATGGTCGAGCAGATCGCCATCTACGTGCTGCTCGCGCTCGGGCTCAACGTCGTCGTCGGCTTCGCCGGACTGCTGGACTTGGGTTACGTGGCCTTCTACGCCATCGGCGCCTACACCACGGCCTGGGTGACCGGGGCCCTGCCGACGCCACCGCTCTTCCACCACGCCCTCAACGCGTTCTACGCGATTCCCGCGGCGATCGTGATCGTGATGCTCGCCGGCGTGTTGCTCGGCGCCCCCACCTTGCGCCTGCGCGGCGACTACCTCGCGATCGTGACGCTGGGCTTTGGTGAGATCATCCTGATCTTTGCCAACAACCTCTACGGCATCACCGGGGGCAGTCAGGGAACGGGTTCGATCCCGCACCCCTCGATTCACCTCGGACCCATCCACTACCAGTGGGGGCTCGACCCCGTTCCCTACTACTACCTGACGGTCATCTTCGTCGCGCTCTTCATCATCGGATTCTCCCTGCTCGAGCACTCGCGTGTGGGCCGTGCCTGGACCGCGATTCGAGAGGACGAGGTGGCGGCGGAGTCCGTGGGGATCAATCCCCTGAAGTACAAGGTCATGGCCTTTGCGATCGGCGCCTCGACGGCCGGTTTCGCCGGCGCCATCACGGGCTCTCAGTTGATTCACATCTTCCCGACGAGCTTCTCGCTGTTGTTCTCGATCAACATTCTCGTGCTCGTCATCTTTGGCGGCATGGGCTCGATCGCCGGTGTCGTCTTGGGCGCCACCCTGGTGCAGGCGGTGTCGATGGATCTACTGCACTCGCCACCCTCTGGTTACCAGTCGGCGGACCTCTATATCTACCTGGGGGCGCTCCTCATCGTCATGATGATCTTCCGCCCGGTCGGCGTACTGCCCTCGCGACGACGCAAGCGCGAGATCGGACTCGCCGAGTCCGGCGAGGGCCACATGGACGAGGTTCTGACCGGAGACACGCCGTGAGTGAGAACATCTTCGAGGTGCGAAACGTGACGCTGCGCTTTGGTGGCGTCGTGTCTCTCAACGACGTCAGCTTGGACATGCGCCGCGGCGAGATCCTCGCGGTGATCGGTCCCAACGGCGCCGGCAAGACGTCGCTCTTCAACTCGCTGACCGGTGTCTACCAGCCGCAGGAAGGGACCATCACCTTCACGGGCCGCGACGGTAAGCCCATGTCGGTGATCGGCAAGAAGGCCTTCCGCGTCAGCAACGCGGGCGTGGCGCGCACGTTCCAGGCGTCGCGCATGTTCTCGGCCCTCACGGCCTTTGAGAACGTGAAGATTGGCGCCGAGTCACACCGGGGCATCGGTGTCCTGGGCGCCATGTTGCACGGTCCGCGCACCCGTCGTGGCGAAAAGGAGTCCGACGCCCTCACCATCGAGTTGATGGACTTCGTCGGACTTCGCGACAAGGCGAACACGATCTCGGCGTCACTGTCCTACGGTGATCGGCGACGGCTCGAGATCGCGCGCGGCCTGGCGACCAATCCTCAGGTGCTGCTGCTCGACGAGCCGGCCGCCGGAACGAACCCGTCGGAGAAGGTCGAGTTGACCGAACTGATCCGAAAGGTCCGCGACGAGCGCGGCGTGTCGATCCTCTTGATCGAGCACGACATGAAACTCGTGATGGCTCTGGCGGAGCGCCTCTACGTCTTGAACTTCGGTAGCGTCATCGCCCAGGGCACGCCCGACGAGATTCGTGCCAACGACGCGGTCATCGAGGCCTACCTGGGATCCAGTGCCACGACGGAGGGGAAGTGATGCTCGAGGTCTCCAACGCCGTCGTGCGCTACGGCGCGATCACCGCGCTGCACGGTATCAGTTTCAACGTCCAGGCCGGTGAGATCGTGGCCCTGCTGGGAGCCAACGGTGCCGGCAAGTCGACGACGCTGCGCATGCTGTCGGGTCTGCACGCGCCCGTCGAGGGAGCGATCGTCTTTGAGGGCCACGACGTTTCACGCACCAAGGCTCACGACTTCACCAAGCTCGGAATTAGCCACGTGCCCGAGGGGCGCCGGATATTCCCGCAGATGACGGTGGAGGAGAACCTCGAGATGGGCGCCTTCGGCCGTCGCGGTGCCTTCAGCGACGACATGGAGAAGATGTACGAGACGTTCCCGATTCTCAAGGAACGCCGCAAGCAGCTGGGCGGCAACCTCTCGGGCGGTGAGCAGCAGATGCTCGCGATCGCGCGCGCCCTGATGAGCCAGCCCCGTCTCCTATTGCTCGACGAGCCCTCGATGGGTCTCGCGCCGATGATCGTCGAGACCATCTTTCGCATCATCGGTGACATCCGCGCATCGGGCACGACGGTCTTCCTGGTCGAGCAGAACGCCGCTCAGGCGTTGCGCCTGGCCGATCGCGGCTACGTCATGGAGAACGGGCGCATCGTCTTCGAAGACTCGGCCGACCGACTCCTCACCGACGAGCGCGTGCGCGCGGTCTACCTCGGCGAATCCGTCTAGTGCACCGCGTGGCCACGCTGACGTGTCCACGCTGTGCGACTGCCCACGACGTGCAGCCGCCACTCGACGCCTGCCAGTGGGCCTACGACTGTCCGGGATGCGGCGAGAGGATCACGCCGCTTCCGGGCGACTGCTGCGTGTTCTGCTCGTACTCGGACGTGCGCTGCGACTACGCGAGCGAGACATAGTCTCGAGCGGTCGCCGATATAGTTGCTTGTAGGCAAGCAACTAATAGGGAGGCGACATGGCCCTGGGGTCACTGCGAGAGTCGCACGCCGATCGCTACAAGTGGATCGCGTTGACCAACACGACGCTCGGCATCTTCATGGCGACGATCAACTCGTCGATCATCCTGATCTCGCTGCCGGCCATCTTCAAGGGCATCGGCATCAACCCGCTCTCGCCGGGAAACGTGGGTTACCTGCTCTGGCTCTTGCAGGGGTATCTGCTGGTGACCGCGGTGCTCGTGATCAGCCTGGGCCGTCTGGGAGACATCATGGGGCGGGTGCGGATCTTCAACGTCGGATTCGCGGTCTTCTCGGTGGCGTCGATCGCTCTGGCGCTGGACCCCTTTCGCGGCGGCGCGGGAGCTCTCTGGCTGGTGCTGATTCGTCTGGTCCAGGGGGTGGGCGGTGCGATGCTGTTCGCCAACTCGAGCGCCATCCTCGTCGACGCGTTCCCCCCGGAGCAGCGCGGTCTCGCCATGGGGATCAACCAAGTCGCCGCCATCGGCGGATCTTTCATCGGCCTGATCCTCGGCGGCCTGCTCTCGATCGGCGACTGGCGACTGGTCTTTTGGGTCTCGGTGCCCTTCGGGCTCCTCGGCACCTTCTGGAGCTATCACAGCCTGCGCGACAACGGCATCCGGGCCGCGGCGCGCATCGACTGGTGGGGCAACGCGACGTTCGCGGTGGGGCTGACCTCGCTGCTGGGTGCCATCGTCTACGGGATCCAGCCCTACGGGACCTCGGCCATGGGCTGGGGCTCGCCACGAGTGCTGACCCTCTTCGCCGTCGGCATCGTCCTGCTCGTCGCGTTCTTGGTCATCGAGACGCGCGTCGAGTCGCCGATGTTCAACTTGCACCTCTTCACCGTGCGGGCCTTCGCCACGGGGTCGATCGCGGGACTTCTCACGGCCATCGCCCGCGGCGGACTGCAGTTCATGCTGATCATCTGGCTCCAGGGCCTGTGGCTGCCCCTGCACGGATATGCGTACAGCGCGACGCCGCTGTGGGCCGGTATCTACCTGCTGCCGCTCACGCTGGGATTCCTCGTCGCGGGTCCGGTCTCGGGCTACCTGTCGGATCGTCACGGCGCGCGCATCCTCTCCACGCTCGGCCTGGTGATCTTCGGCGCGTCCTTCGCGGGGCTGTTGCTCGTGCCGACGAACTTCTCCTACTGGGTGTTCGCGGTGCTGGTGGCGGCCAACGGCCTGGGCGGCGGCATGTTCTCGGCGCCCAACACCACCGCGATCATGAACGCGGTCCCCGCCGACCAGCGCGGCAGCGCCGCCGGCATCCAGGCCGCCTTCATGAACTCGGGGATGGTTCTCTCCATCGGCGTCTTCTTCTCACTGATGATCGTGGGCCTCACCAGCACGCTGCCGGGGTCGATGTATCGCGGGCTGACGAGCCACGGGGTGTCGTCCGGCCTGGCCCACTCGATTGCCAACATGCCCGCGGTCGGCAGCCTCTTCTCCTCCTTCCTCGGATTTAACCCGTTGGGCCAACTGCTCGGTAGCCAGGCCGCCGCGCACGTGACGAGCGCGCAGTGGCACGTGCTGACCGGCAAGAGCTTCTTTCCGAGCCTGATCGAGTCGCCCTTCCACCACGGGCTGCTGATCGTCTTTGGCATGGCGATACTGATGTCGGTGATCGGAGCGGTCTTCTCGGCGCTGCGCGGGAGCCGCTTCGTCTACTCCGAACACGAGATCTCTGAGCGCCTCGACGAGATCAACCTCGGCGCCGGCGCGGTGCCCGGCGAGATCGCCGTCGAGACCGACGTGGTGCGCTGATGAGCGACGTCGATTGGGAGGCGGCACTGGCCACGCGACTCCAGGTCGCGGTCTCGCGTCTGATGCGCGCGATTCGCCAGCACGGCGCGGCCGGTCTCACCCCGTCGCAGATCTCGGCGCTCGCCTCGATCAAGGTCCACGGGCCCCTGCGGCTCAGTCAGCTCGCGAGCCTCGAGTCGGTGGGCGCACCGGCGGCCACGCGCGTCGTCGCCTCGCTCGAGGACCTGGGACTGGTGGAGCGCCACGACGACGTCGCGGACCGTCGGGCCAGCCTGGTCGGGCTCACCGCACTGGGCCAGGCGACGCTCGAGGAGCTGCGTCACGAGCGCACCGCGGGACTGAGCGCCAACCTCGCGCAACTGACGGCGCGCGAGCGCACGTTGATCGAGGCGGCTCTGCCCGTGCTCGAGCGTTTGGCCCAAGAGGAGCCCGTCGAGGAGTAGGTCACGACGATTGGTGCCAATGTCTGGCGATCGGCGACATGTTGTGACGTCGACAAGGAGAGACATGGACCAATCTTTCGTACACCCGGGCGCCTGTTGGCGCGACCTCGTCGACGTGTTCGCGGCCGGCATCGATCGCGTACTTCTGTATGGCCCGCCGGGCACCGGCAAGACCTTCGCGGCGCTGCACCTCGGCGTGGCCGACGTCGCCGAACGCCTGGTGTGCACCGAGGACCTGGCGAGTGGCGACGTGACCGGGACCTGGATGCCCGCGGGGGCGACCTGGCACTTCTACGAGGGCCCCGCCATGCGCGCCTGGCGCGCCCGCGGGGGACGTGGAGGCCGACTGGTCGTCGATGAGATCGACCGGGCCTCGGGCGAC
>JAJXXB010000111.1 GCA_021781315.1 Actinomycetes bacterium
GAGCTGAGGGGCAACATGGCGACGCGCCTCGCGCGCGCCGGCGACGACGTGGACGCCATCGTCGCCGCGGCGGCCGCGCTCGAGCGCCTGGGCGAGAGCGCGCGCATCGCCGAGCGGCTCGACCCGACCTGGTTCGTGCCCCAGGTGGGTCAGGGCGCGATCGCGGTGGAGACGCGCGAGGATGATGAGATCGCGCTGCGCGCCCTCGCCGGAATCGACGACGCGTTCGCACACGCCGCACTTCGTTGCGAGCGCGCGTTTCTGCGCACCCTCGGCACGGGCTGCACCGTGCCGGCCGGGGCGTACGCGCTCGCCAGCGCCGAGGGCGTGACGGTGCGCGGCGTGATGCTCGCCGTCGACGGCACCACGAGTGTGCGCGAGGAGATGACGGGAACCGACCCCGAGGACCTGGGCACGGCGCTCGCGCGCGCACTGGCCGACGAGCGCGGGGGACGCGCGTTGGCGGGCTGGTGATGCGCGTCGTTCTCACTCGCGAGTCCGGACGTAACGACCAGTTGCGCGCGTGGCTCCACGACGCGGTCGACGTCGACGAGATCCCCCTCACTCTCACCGTGACCTTCGACGACGAGGTGGCGAGCGCCATCGAGTCGCTGCACGTGCACGAGTTCCGCTACCTCGTTGTGACCAGCGCGCGCGCGGCCGACGCCGCGGCGCGCGCCGCGGCGCGAGTCGAGGCACCGGTCCTGAGCGTGGGGCCCGTGACGAGCGCGGCGCTCGCTGCGCGGGGCGTCGACGTGGCGGGTGAGGCCACGAGTGCGGCCGCCGTGGCCGACCTCATCGAGGCCGGGCCGGTTCTCTCACTGGGCGCGCGCGAGACGCGACCCGAACTCGCGCAGGCCCTCGGCGAGCGGGGAATCTCGGTTGCGCACCTCGCCTGCTACGCGACGCTGCCCGCCGAACTGACCGACGAGCAGGCCCGTCGCCTCGCGGCCGCCGACGTCGTGTTCATCGGGGCTCCCTCGGCCTGGGCCGTCGCCCGAGCGCACGTGCGCGCGACGACGTGGGTGGTGGTGCCGGGAGAGACGACGGGAGAGGTGGTGCGCGCGAGTCACGAGCGCGTGCACGTGGGCTGGGGTCCGGACCTCGCGACGACGCTGGTGGGCCTCGTCTCCTAGACCGTTCGCGCGGCCCAGGCAATAGGCTGAATCCGTGTTCCCCGTTGATCGACCCCGCCGACTGCGGCGCACCGCGGCGCTACGGCGCCTGGTGGCCGAGACGACGTTGCGTCCCGAGGACCTGGTCGCGCCCCTCTTCGTGGGTGAGGGGTTCGATGCGCCGCGCCCGATCTCGTCACTGCCGGGGCACTCGCAGCACACCCTGGCGTCGCTGCGCGCTGAGGTCGGCGCCCTGGCGGCCGCCGGCGTCGGGGGCGTGATCCTCTTCGGCGTGCCGACGCGCAAAGACGAGGTGGGCTCGGGCGCCTACGATCCCGACGGCATCGTCCAGGTGGCCCTGCGCGACCTGCGCGACACCTTTGGTGACGACGTGGTGGTGATGGCCGACCTGTGCCTGGACGAGTACACCAGCCACGGGCACTGCGGCGTGCTCGATTCCTCTGGCGCGGTCGACAACGACGCCACCCTCGAGCTCTACGCGCGCGCCGCCCTGGCCCAGGCCGAGGCCGGCGCGGCGGTCGTGGCGCCGAGCGGCATGATGGACGGCCAGGTCGGGGCGATCCGTACGGCGCTCGACCAGAGCGGGCACAGCGACACGGTGATCCTCGCCTACAGCGCGAAGTACGCGAGCGCGCTCTACGGGCCCTTCCGCGAGGCCGTCAACGTCGAGATCGCCGGCGGCGGCGACCGGCGCGGCTATCAGCAGGACTACCGCAACCGGCGCGAGGCCCTGCGCGAGGCCCGCCTCGACGTCGACGAGGGCGCGGACATCATCATGGTCAAGCCGGCGATGACCTACCTCGACGTGCTCTCGGACCTGGCGAGCGAGCTCGACGTGCCGCTCGCCGCCTATCACGTGAGCGGCGAGTACGCGATGGTCAAGGCCGCCGCCGAGCGCGGCTGGATCGACGGGGCGGCCATCGCCCTCGAACAGCTCACCGCGGTCAAGCGCGCCGGGGCCGACGTCATCCTCACCTACTTCGCGCGCGAGGTCGCCGAGGGGCTGAACCCTTGACCAATCAGGAGTGGTTCGACCGGGCCCGCGCGGTGATCCCGGGCGGGGTCGACTCGCCGGTGCGCTCCTTCTCCTCCGTGGGCGGCGTGCCCTACACGGTGGCGAGCGGTGCGGGCGCCTACGTCACCGACGTCGAGGGCACGACGTACCTCGACTTCGTCCAGTCCTACGGTGCCTCCCTGCTCGGCCACGCCCACCCCCAGGTGGTCGAGGCGATCCGCACGGCGGCGGGCGCCGGTTCGACCTTCGGCGCGCCGACCCCGGGTGAGGTGCGCCTCGCCGAGATGCTCGTCGCGCGCGTTCGCGGACTCGAGCAAGTGCGCTTCGTCTCCTCGGGCACCGAGGCGGCGATGAGCGCGGTGCGCCTCGCGCGCGGCGCGACCGGACGCAGCCGCGTCGTCAAGTTCGACGGCTGCTACCACGGCCACTCCGACGGCTTGCTCGTGGCTGGCGGCAGCGGCGTGGCCCAGCTGGGCCTGCCGGGCTCGGCCGGGGTGACGGCCGGCGCGGTCGCCGACACCGTCGTCGCGCCCTACAACGTGGTGCCGCGCCTCGATGAGACGGTCGCCGCCGTGCTCGTCGAGCCGGTCGCGGCCAACATGAACCTGGTGGCGCCGGCGGCGGGCTTCCTCGCGGGACTGCGCGCCGAGTGCGACCGAGTGGGGGCGCTGCTCATCTTCGACGAGGTCATCACCGGCTTTCGCCTGGGCGCCGGCGGCGCGCAGGCGTACTACGGGGTCGCGCCGGACCTGTGGTGCTTCGGCAAGGTGATCGGCGGGGGACTGCCGGTGGGGGCCTTCGGCGGCTCGGCCGAGCTGCTCGGCTACCTCGCCCCGAACGGGCCCGTCTATCAGGCCGGCACCCTGTCGGGCAATCCGCTGGCCATGGCGGCCGGGGCCCGGGTGCTCGAACTCGTGGGCGCGCCCGACTACGAGAGCCTGTCGGCGCGCGTCGCCCACTTCGCGGCCCACTTGGAGCAGGCGATCGGCGCGAGCGGTCTGGTCGCGCGCGCGCCGAGCGTCGGACCCCTCGCCGGGCTGTTCCTCGCGCGCGAAGAGTTCGCCGCGCCGACCAACTTCGCCGAAGCGCGCGCCCTCGCCGAGAACGGGCTCTACGCCCCGTTCTTTCACGCGATGCTGCGCCGCGGCGTGGCGCTCGCTCCGGGGGCCTACGAGATCCTCTTCGTCGGGCTCGCCCACGGCGAGTCCGAACTCGACCACGCACTCGAGGCGGCGGCCGGGGCCGCCGCCGAGGTCGCGGCCAGTCTCACGTGACGGCCCTGTCCTCGCCCGGCTGGAGCGTGCACCCGAGCTTCGTGCCCCACGGGCCGACCTCGCCGGTCACGCTGCTCTTCGACGACGACGGCCTCACCCAGCTGGCGGGGGTCTACCCCGTGGCCTGGCAGACGCCCTGGAGCGAGATCTCCCACCCCCAGCTGGTGCGCACCGGACGCTCGCTGGCCCTCTTCGCCACGATCGGCGACGTGCGCTACGCCTGGCGCACCACCTCGCTCGAGGACTACGAGGACCTGCGCGCGATCGTGCTCGCCCACGGTGGCGAGGTCTCGCGACGCCGTCGCCGGGCCGGGGCGCTGGTGGCCGCGGCCGTGTTGCTGCTGGCGTCCTTCGCCGGGGGCATCGCCGCGTGGTTCTCGGGATCCTCCAGCGAGCTCGCCGCGGCCCAGGCCGTCAACCTGACCCTGCGTGACCTGCCGCCCGGGTTCTCCGCGACGCCGACGTCGGTGCTGGGCTTCATCTTCCCGCCGGCCAACCAGGTGATCACCTCGACGCCGACGACCGCGGCGCCGGTCAGCTCGTCGTGGACCCGGGCCATCGCGGCGTTCCAGTCGTGCCTCGGGGTCTCCAACGCGAAGGACCGCGTCTACGGCGCCGCCGGGCAGATGCCCGACTACCAGGTCTCCTCGCCGATCTTCTCCTCCAGCGACTTCGGCGGCATCCAGCTGGCGTCGACCTCGCAGTACTACGCGACCTCCACGATGGTCGAGCGCGACGTCGCCGAGATGAGCCGGGCGGACTTCGGGGCGTGCTTCGCTCGCTCCAACGCCGACCTGGTCTACTCGGGCGCGACGGGTTCCTCGGTCAGCCTGACCGGCGGCGTGAACTGGAACCCGGTCACCTACGCGCGCGGCTGGTCGCGCGGGGGAGTGGTCGCCCTCACGGTCCCCGGCGCCGCCCCCCTGCACCTCGTGATGGTGGTCGCGGCCGAGGGTCACTACGAGGTCACCCTCGGCGTGATCGTCGCCGAGTGGCCCCAGAGCGAGGCCTTCGTGACGGGACTGCTCACCACTCTCAAGGCGCGCATCGGCCCGACCGGGGCGATCTCGGCCTAGCGTCGTGGGCGACGCGTGCGCCCCGTGAAAGCGATCGGTCACGTTCGGGAGGTGCC
>JAJXXB010000052.1 GCA_021781315.1 Actinomycetes bacterium
CGTCTACGACACGGTGTCGGCTCGTCGCGCGGGGACGGTGTCGACCGGGAGCGCGGTGCGCGCGGGAATCGCGGGCTCGCCCTCGGCGGGACCGCGCGCGCTGGTGATGTCGCCCGGGATCCACCACCAGGAGGAGATCCTCGCCGCGGTGGGCGAGGGGCTCTACGTGGACTCGCTGACCGGGGTGCACTCGGGGGTGAACCCGATCTCCGGCGACTTCTCGGTGGGCGTGACGGGACTCATCATCCGCGACGGGCACCTGGCCGAACCGGTACGCGAGGTGACGGTCGCCTCCACACTGCAGCGCATGCTGCTCGACGTGGCCCACGTGGGGGCGGACACGACCTGGCTGCCGGGCGTCGCCGCGGGTCAGACGCTGGCGATCGCCGACCTCGCGGTGTCGGGTTCTTAGTCGGCGCTGGCCGGAGTGGCCGGAGTGGCCGCGGGCGTCGCGCTAGAGGCGGTGCCGCGGCTGTCGTTCTTGTAGAACCCGCTGCCCTTGAAGACGATGCCGACCGCGGAGAAGACCTTCTTCAGTTCGCCCCCGCAGGCCTCGCAGGTCGTCAGCGCCGGGTCGGAGAACCGCTGGACGGCTTCGACGCGCTCGTGGCAGGCCTGGCACTCGTATTCGTAGGTTGGCATCACTTCTCCCAAACGAGGTTGCTACGTGGGCAGTGTACCGTCCCGTCGCGGGCGCCAGTTCAAGGAGACCCCGGGGGCCGGTTCAGTAGCATGGCCCGGTGGACGATTTCCACCAGTTGCGTCGATCGCCCCGCGAGGGCGCCTTTCCCCGGGACCTGAGTTCCTCGGAGGTGAGCGCCCGTCGCGCGCTGGCGCGTGGGCGCGTGTACATGCTCGCCGCGACGACCGCGGCGGTGGCGGCCAACACGATCAACAAGGGCGACGTCTTAGCGACCGCGCGCGTGGCCGGCATCCAGGCGGCCAAACAGGCGTCGATGCTGCTGCCCATGGCCCACGCCGTGATGGTGGGCAACGTCTACGTGAACTTCCTGATCGCCGACGCCTATATCGAGATCGAGGCGAGCGTCGACACGGTGGATCGCACCGGAGTGGAAATGGAAGCCCTCGCCGCGGTCAGCGTCGCGGCCCTCACGATCTACGACATGTGCAAGTCGGCCGACCGGACGATGACGATTGAGAACATCGCGTTGTGGGAGAAATCAGGCGGCCGGTCGGGCTCGTGGCGACGCGACGACACCGACGACCCCGAGGCCGAGTCGTGACACCACTGACGGGGGAGTTGCGGTAGTGGCGACGTCGCGCGCCGCCGAGGAGAGCCGCGAACGGCTCGTCGCCCTCGTCCTGCTCCTCCAGAGCGCGACGCGTCAGAATCCGCTCACCCAAGAGGCGATCGTGCGAGAACTGATGGTCGATGACGCGTCGGACAAGGTCGTTCGCAAGGTGCCCGCCTATCAGGGCAGCGACAGCGCAGTGCGTCAGAAGTTCGAGCGCGACAAGGCCAAGATTCGCGAGCTGGGATTCCAGATCGACACCGTCGACGTTGACGGCGGTGCGGTCGGCTACTGGATCGATCCCGACAGCGCGACCGCTCCGCGCATCGACTTCACCGAGGCCGAGTGGCGCGTCGTCAGCCTGGCGCTACGCTTCTGCGGCTTCGGGGCGGACGGAGCATTCAGCCTGTTCAACGAGGGCCCGGCGAGCGACGGTGGGCTCGAGTTCTCCAACTACTACACGCCGGTCCTGCGGGCGCTGAACCTGCGCCGCGTGCTGCGCTTCGACTACCGAAGCGCCAGCGAGAAGACCCGTGTCGTCGAGCCCCTGGCGATTGGCGTGTTCGAGGGCGCCGCCTACCTCGTGGGTCGCGTTCACGGCACCGAGGAGATCAAGGGCTATCGAATCACGCGGATGACCAGCATGCCGGTCGTGCTCGAGGCGACCTTCGACGTCGACGCGCAGGCGCGCGACCTCGCCCGGGCCTGGCGGCCCGAGTACGCCAAGGTGCTCGAGCCAATCGACGTGGTGGTGAATACCAGCGAGAACTACGCCGAACTGCTGAGACGCCAGTTCCCCGCGGCCACGCTCGAGTCCGTCGGCAACGGATCGGTCGACGTGACCATTTCCTTCGACAGCCCGCGTGACGCGATGCGATTTCTGCTCGACGCCGCCGACCGGGTGCGCCTGCGCTCGCCGAAGTCCCTGCGTCGCGAGTTGGCGGACTGGCTGCGCCACGTGAATCGCGGCGAGGTGCCCGACTTGAGCGGCGTCTCGTTCGCCCCGAGCGCAACCAACGATTCGCTCGGCCAGACCCTGCAGCTTCTCCACGCGGTGTACCTCGCCGACGGGGGGCTGCGCATCAGCGATCTGGCGCATCGTTTCTCCCTGGCGCCCTCGATGGTGCGGCGCATCATGGACCGGTTGGTCACCTTCGAACCCATGGCCGGCGCGTACGGATTCCCGGCGCACGTGGTCAAGGAGTGCGACGACTGGGACGACGAGGCCAACGACGACTCCCTCTACCTGGTCGAGACGTTCGGGCGCGACGGGAGCCACGAGCCCGCGCCCCTGTTCTGGCGTGACCTCTTCGAGCTCAACATCGCCCTGCGCGAGGCGGCGCGCGTCTACGAGGATCCCGCGATCGACTCGGCGATTCGCAAAATCGAGGTGGCGATCGACGGCTTCGTCCAGGTCGAGACGGCGACCGAGTCCCTCCTTGATGATCTGCGCGCGGCCATCGAGAATCGCGAGCAGATCAAGATCGACTACACGCCCAGCGAGGCGGAGCGCGCCGAGACGCGGGTGATCGAGCCGCGCGATCTCAAGATCCTCAACGGCCACGCCTACGTGCGCGCGTACTGCTCGACTCGTGAGGGCTGGCGTACGTTTCGCGTGGACCGCATCGGCGCCATCCTCGCCAAGTCGCCCGCCGACGATTCGCGCCCTCCCGACACGGTCGTCAACTGGCTCACTCAGGTGGGTGAGATCGGCGACGAGGTCGTGGTCGTGATCGAACCGGGGCTTCGCTGGTTGTTCGAGCCGCTGCCCAACGCGCAGTGGCGGGCCCTCGACGATGGACGTATGGCGGTCGCGTTTCGCACCAATGACCAGGCGTTCCTCGACCACCTCCTGCTGCGCGCCGGACCCGGAGCCGTGGTGGCCACTCCGGCCTACGCCAAGGCGGGGCGCGCACTGGCTGAGCGGATCGCCGAGCGTCTCTAACGACCGTTGTGGCCCAAGGGGGCCACGTGCTTCGAATCTTCGCGCGTCGTTCGAGCGACGTTCGCTACTTCACCGACGATCCCGCTCGCGAGCTCGACGGCCTGCGCCCTCGGGGGCCGGGCTGGTGGCTGCGCGGCGACGGCGACCCCGCCGATCCCGAACGCGTGCGCGCCGTCCTCACGTCGACGCCGAGGGCGAGCGTCGTGGGCTACGACGTCGTCGTCGCCGCACCGCGACCCGTGTCCGTCCTCCTCGCCCTCGACGAGTCCAGCGGCGGTGCCCTGGTGGCGGCGCACCGCCACGCCGTCGCCGCAGCCATGGGCTATCTCGAGGAGCGGGGACTGACCGTGCGCACCCAGGTGGCGGGGGAGCGCTACGACGTCGCCGCGCGCTGGGAGGCGGTGGTCGCCTTCACCCACGGGGTGAACCGCCACGGCGAACCCCACCTGCACGATCACGTCCTGGTCGGCGCCCGGCCGGCGGGGGAGGACTCGGTACTGGATCGGCGAAGCCTCGACGCGCACGCGTTCGCGGCGGACGCGCTCTATCTGGCCGCGCTGCGCCACGAGGTGAACGCGCGCACCTCGTGGCGCGCCTGGCGGTCCTTTCAGGGCCTCGACCACGTCGTCGGCCTCGACGAGGGGTATCGGGTGCTCTGGGGAGGCCACCACGAGGGTCGCGGCGAGAAGGTCCGCTGGTCGCGCGAGGACGCGCGCTCCATCTGGCGCCACGACCTGGCGCGCTACCAGCGCGAGGCGTCGGTGGACGCGCCGCGTCGCTCCTTTGACGCCCACGGCTTCGCGGCGAGCTTCGAAGGTGCGCTCAGCGTCACGCGGCGTCAACTCGTGGCCGCGTGGGCCCACGCGTCGACCTTCGGCGAGCGCGCCACGCGCATCGACACCGGGCTGGACCGGCTGGTGCCCGCCTTGCGCGACGAGCGCGGCGTGCGAGAGGCGTCCATCACGGTGGCCCAGGCCCGAGGACTTGAGCCGTCGATCGCGCGAATGCTCGCGACCGATCGCGTGCGAGATCCCGCTCGTCAGCGAGAGCGCGAGCGCGACTCGCGCGCGGACTCGCGCCGCTCGAGGTAGCGCGAGAAGCGCTCGTCCCGATGGGCGGGGGTCAGCTCGATCCAGTTCATCGACTTGTCCGCGGCCAGTCCGAGTGCGTAACCGGGGCGTCCGCGCGCCAGGCTGGCGACGCTGGTCCGATCGCGCTCAACCCAGGAGGTGGTGGTGGCCCCGGGCCGTCCCCAGGCGCGCCGCTGGTGCGACACCGCAGGCGTCAAGTGGCGCCCGGCCAGGTGCTGGAGGAGTTCGAGGGTCGCGCGGTCGGCCACTCCCGGCA
>JAJXXB010000080.1 GCA_021781315.1 Actinomycetes bacterium
GTGACCGCCTCGTCGTGATGGATCGTGGCGCCATCGTCGCCGAGGGGACGCCGCGAGAGCTGATCGCGGATCACTCCACGCGCGAGGTCGTCGAACTTCGCTTCGGCACCGACGCGCACGAGCAGTTCGAGAGCGACCTCGCACGATTCGCCCAGCGCGTCGAGGTCCTCCCCGACCGCATCCTGCTCTACGTGAACGACGGCGACGACGCCCTGCGCGAGGTGCACGCGTCGGGCATCACGCCGACGAGCGCGCTGGTGCGGCGTAGCTCGCTCGAGGACGTCTTCTTGCGCCTGACGGGCCGGACCCTGGTGGACTGATGACGACGACCGAGCCCGCCCTCGGCTGGTCGCGCTGGCGACGCAGTTGGTGGTACCACGCGACGTTCTACGCCCAGACCTGGCGCGGCTCGGTCGCCGGCACCGTCCTCCTTCCGATCTTCTATCTCGCCTCGCTGGGTGCCGGCGTCGGCCACCTGGTGAGCCATCACGTCGGCCTCGTCGGAGGTCAGACCTACCTGCACTTCATCGCGCCCAGCCTGCTCGCGACGACCGCGATGCAGCTCGGCGAGGGTGAGTCGCTCTGGCCGGTGCTGGCCTCGGTCAAGTGGGTCCGCACCTACCACGCGGCTGTCGCGACGCCGCTGGAGCCCACGGACATCCTCGTGGGCAAGCTCACCTGGGTCGTCACCCGATCCCTCGGTACCGGCGTCGTCTACACCCTCGTCATCGCCAGCTTCGGCGCGCTCTCCTCGTGGTGGAGCCTCACCCTGCCGCTGCTGGGAGCGCTAATCACGCTGGCCTTCGCGGCTCCCCTCGTCGCCTACGCGGCCACCGTCGAGTCCGACGCGTCCTTCACCACCATCTATCGCTTCGCCTTCGTGCCGATGTTCCTGTTCTCCGCCACCTTCTACCCCGTGTCGGCCTACCCCAGCTACCTGCGCCCGCTGGTCCAGCTGGTGCCGCTCTATCACGGGGTCGCCCTCGCGCGGGCGGCCGCTTTCGGCCAGGGCCGACCCGAGGCGTTGGCGGCCCACCTCCTCGTCCTCGTCGTCATGAGCGTCGCGGGCGTCGCGTGGGGCCGGCGCTCGCTTCATCGACGGTTGGTGGACTGATGATCACCCGCGCCCTACCGCGCTTTGGTTCGCGACGCTCGTGGCACATCTTCGAGCGCAACTTCGCGGTGTACCGCTCGCAGTGGCTGATGCTGGTGTCGGGCTTTTTCGAGCCTCTCTTCTACCTGCTGAGCGTGGGGATCGGTCTCAACAGCCTCGTCGGGTCGCTGCCCGTGGGCGGGCGTGTGGTGAGCTACGCCACCTTCGTGGCGCCGGGCATGCTCGCGACCTCGGCGATGAACGGCGCGGTCATCGACTCGATCTTCAACACGTTCTTCCGCCTGAAGATCTCCCATTCCTACGACGCGGTGCTGGCGACGCCCCTCGACGTGACCGACGTCGCCCTGGGCGAGGTCTGGTGGGCGCTCGGACGCGCCGCGATCTACGCGGCGTCCTTCATCATCTGCATGGTCCTGCTCGGCGACGCCGGCAGCGCCTGGGTGGTGCTCTGCTGGCCCGCGGCGCTGGTGACAAGCTTCGCGTTCAGTTGCGCGGGGCTCGCGGCCGCGACCTACATCCGCTCCTGGCAGGACTTCGACCTGGTGACGTTGATCCAGCTGCCGCTCTTCCTCTTCTCGGCGACGTTCTTTCCCATCACGCTCTACCCGCGCTGGCTCGGGGCGATCATCTCGCTCTCGCCGCTCTATCAGTCAGCCGCACTGATGCGCGGGCTCTCGCTCGGCCAGTTCGACGCCGTCATGGTCGTGCGCGTCGCCTACCTGGTCGCCCTGGCGCTCGCCGGGCTATGGCTCGCCGCGCGGCGCTTTCGCCGCATTCTCGTCCCCTAAGAGACGAGGCGCGCCGAGGCGATCCGGATCACGCCCCCGACCGCGAGGACGCTCGAGACCACCATGATCGCCATCGAGAGCGTCATCGGTACCGGCCAGGCCGAAACCGGATCGCTGGCTCCCTGGAAGAACCACGGCGCGTGACGACCCATCTCGACCCACCACGCCAGAGCGCTCGAGGTCACAAGGGCGCCCGCCACGGCCACCGCGCCGGCCAACCAACTCTCGGCGCGCACGAGCGCGGGCGAGATGCTCATCGCGGCGACCGCCCCGACGATCGCCGCCGTCCAGAGGGCGATCGTCAGCGTCGCGAGCACCGCGAGCGCTGCGAAAGCGGCGCCGTAGTGCGCGTCGCCTCCGTTTCGCTGGAACGTGGTGAGGTGATGTGCCCACACGCCCAGGCCGAGGGTCGCGAAGGCGCTCGCGGCTGAAGAGAGTAGCGCGCGCTTCACCGGTCGCCGTATCGAGATCCAACCGCCGCGGCGCAGGAAGCGGGCGAACGATGGCGCGGCGAACAGTGCGCCGAGGCAGACGAGGAGGGTCCCCCCGACGCCGGCGGCGACCACCGCGTCGTAGGCCACCTGGGCACCGGTTCGCGAGGCGACGGGCAGCGCGCTCGCGAAGTGCTCAGCCGACTTCGACAGACCCGCTGCGCCGACGAGCATGCCGGCCCAAGCGACAAGCACGAGGAGGGATCCGCTGCGCCGGCGGACGTCGGCTGAGGCGGCGCCGACGATCCCTGACGCGTGGGCGCGCTCACGCAGACCCGACAGGGCGATGCGCGCGAGAAACAAAGGGCGCGGCGCGGCGCCGGCCAGCTCGTCCTCGAGCAGCGCGAGGAACTCCTCGCCGTAGCGCTCGCGCCACGCCTGCGGATACCAGCGCAGCACTCGCTCGAGGCGCCTCACGCGACGCCCCCCACCAGGCGCAGGCGGGTGGTGCCGACCTTGGCCAGACGGCGCATCTCGCTCGTCACCTCGCGCAGCGCGACGACGCCGCTCGCGGTGATGCGATAGGGGCGCCGCCGCGCGTCGCTCGCCACGGGCTCGATGAGGCCCTGCTCCTCGAGTCGAGTGAGGGCGCCGTAGAGGGTGCCCGGCGACAGGGTCACGCCGGCGAACTCCTCGACGTCCTTTAAGAGCGCGTAGCCGTGCTTAGGGCCCGACGCCAGGCTCGTGAGGAGCAGGAGCGGCGGATCGTTGGGCCGGCGCAGCAGTGGTGTGGTCGTCATGCCGGCTACACTACTACGTGCGACGTACTAGTGCAAGGCCCCCTCGCCTACTTCCAGCGCCGGGCGCGACGGGTGAGCTCCTGGACGTAACCCAGGACCGAGAAGGCGGACATGAAGGCCTGGTAGACGACCACGAAGAGGAAGAGGCTCAGCACGCTTCGCCGTACGCGCAGACCCAAGGGCTTGAAGACCCGCTGGTTCTGGTAGTGGAAGAGCACGCCGTAGACCAGCAACGTGACCGGCAGCACCGCCACGGTCATCGGCCCGACGATCCAGTAGACGCCAAAGAACGCCATGACGAGTCCGGGCAACCACAAGAGCACGTAGGCGGTGTCGAGCAACGGGATCATCAGATTGAATCCCGTGAGGACCCGGGCGTACCCGTTCTGGTGACGCCAGGGCGGAACCGTGCGCAGGCCCTCGATCATGCCGCGCGCCCAGCGCGAGCGCTGACGCGCCAGAACCCTGAAAGTCTCGGGCGCGCTGGTGAAGGCCACCGCCAGCGGTTCGAAGAAGACCTTGGCACCGTTGTTGAGGATCTTCCAGGTGAGCACGATGTCCTCGCCGATGGCGTCGGGCCATCCCCCGGCCGCGCGCACCGCGTCGCTGCGATACAGGCTGAAGGCGCCCTGGGCCACGAGGGTGTTCTGGAAGAGCCCCTGCATTCGCTTCACCGAGGCGATGCCCAAGAAGTAGTCCCAGGTCTGCAAGCGGCTCCAGAACGTCGAGCGACTGTTGCGCACCAGCACCGCACCGGCCACCGCGCTGACCTCAGCCGGCGAGGACACGATGCGCGCCACGAGGAGGCGGATCGCCGAGCGCTGCAGGAGCGTGTCGGCGTCGACCGTGATCACGAGGCCGCTCGTCACGCGCGCGAGGCCCCGATTGAGCGCGTGGCTCTTTCCCGGCGTCGCCTCCTCAAGGATCTCCAGCGCCAGCGAGCTCGCCTGGGCGGCGCGGCGCGCGACCCCGATCGTGTCATCACTCGAGCCGTTGTCGATCAGAATCACCCGCAGGTCGCCGTCGTAGTCCTGCTCGGCGAGCGAGCGGATGGTGTCGCCGATCGCCGACTCCTCGTTGCGCGCGGCGATCAAGACCGTCACCGCCTCACGCGGCGAGGAGACCTTGAAGGATGGCTGACGATCGAAGGCAAGTCCCACGACGAGGAAGGCGACGACGAAGCCCGGCGCAAAGGCCAACAACGACACGATGACGAGGGCGGGCACGATCGTCACGTGTCGGGCAAGGCCCGTGATCCAGGCCCACGAGATCCACACCGATGCCGCGAGCCACGCCGTCGCCACCCCGAGAGCGATC
>JAJXXB010000240.1 GCA_021781315.1 Actinomycetes bacterium
GATCTGTCCTATCTCCCCGGCATCGCCAGCGGTGAGGTCATCGCGACCCTGGCCCTGACCGACGACGCCGGTGGCTGGGACCTCTCGGCCACCTCGACGACGGCCCGCTCTGGCGCCGACGGCTGGCGGGTGTCGGGCGTGCGCAACTACGTGACTGACGGTTCCCTGGCTTCGCTGATCCTGGTGCCGGCGATGACCGACGCGGGCCTCTCGCTCTTCGCGATCGCCGGCGACGCGCCGGGACTGACGAGGGAGCTGCTGCCCACGATGGACCAGACGCGCAAGCAGAGCCGCCTGGTGCTCGACGCCGTGCCGGCCACGCTGATCGGGGTCGATGGTGGCGCGCTCGCCGGACTGGTCACCACCACGCAGATCGCGGCGGCGGCGCTCGCCGCCGAGCAGGTCGGCGGCGCCCAGCGCGTCCTCACCAACGCGGTCGAGTACGCCAAGACGCGCATCCAGTTCGGTCGGCCCATCGGCTCGTTCCAGGCGATCAAGCACAAGTGCGCGGACATGCTCCTCGACGTCGAGTCGGCCAAGTCCGCCGCCTACTACGCCGCGTGGGCGGCGCAGGAGGTGAACGACGAGCTACCGGTCGCCGCGAGCCTGGCCAAGTCGTTCTGCTCCGAGGCCTACTTCCACTGCGCCGCGGAGAACATCCAGATCCACGGCGGCATCGGCTTCACGTGGGAGCACCACGCGCACCTCTACTTCAAGCGGGCCAAGTCCTCGGAGCTGTTCCTCGGCGACCCGGCGTATCACCGCGAGCTGCTGGCCCAGCGACTGGGCATCTAAGGCGACGTGCTCGCCCACGAGCAGTTCGACAGCGGTTCGTCGGTCTTGGACCTGCGCATCGCCACCTCCAACACGCGCCCCGTGGCGGGACACGTCCTGATCCTGGTCCACGGCCTGCCGCGCGCCATGGGGATGGGCCGCCAGGCCGCGGGCCTGCTCCCGGAGCTCGCGACGCACCTCGCCACGGAGTCGGGCTGGACGGTGGCGACGGGCACGCTCTCCGGGGTGGGTGCGAGCCAGGGGACCTTCTCGGCCACTAAGTGGCGACACGACCTCGGGCGTATCATCACGCGCATGACCCAGGGCGAGCAGCGCATCTCGCTCGCCGGATTCGGCTTTGGCGGCGCGCTGGCGCTCGCCTGCGCGGCCGAGGACGAGCGCGTGCGCGGCGTGGCCACGTTCGCCGCACCCGCTCACCTCGAACCCTGGTGCGGTTCGCCCGAGGAGTTGCGCGCCGCCGTCCAGGTCGCCGGCGTGGTCGCCAACGAGAAGGAACTGCTCAGCGCCGAGGAGCTCTATCGCGACGTGCTCGCCATCGATCCTTTGGGCGCGATCGCGAAGATCCCGCCGCGGCGACTGCTGGTGGGCCACGGCACCGAGGACCAGGAGGTGCCCGTGTCCGACGCGCGCGACCTCGTCGCCGCGGCCGACGGTCGAGCCGAACTACGACTCATCCAGGGCGCGGGCCATCAGCTGCGCGCCGATCCGCGCATGGTGGCGACGCTGCTCGGCTGGCTGGACCGCCACCGCTAGAGCGCGGCGAGGGCCTCGTCGAGCGCGCGGCGTAGCTCGCGCGCCGCGCGCGCCGGATCGGCCGCCTCGGTGAGGGCGCGCACCACCACGAAGTGGCGAAGGCCCGCGCGCACCAGGTCGCCCACGGTGTCGGCGTTCACGCCGCCGGTGACAAAGACGGGTCGGTCACTGCGCGCGGTGCACTCGCGCGCGTACTCGATCCCGGTGCCCGCCCGGCCGAGCTTGGTCGGGGTGGGCACGATCGGACCCGCGCTGAGATAGCTCGCCGCCTGGGTGAGGGCGGCGTCGAACTCTCCGGGCGCGTGCGTCGAGAGCCCGACGATCGCCGATTCGCCGAGGAGCTCGCGGCAGCGGGCCACGCTCACGTCATCTTGGCCGACGTGAACGCCATCGGCGCCACTGGCCAGGGCGAGTTCGGGCGAGTCGTTCATGACGAAGGGCACGTTGAAGTCCCGGCAGATCGGGATCATGAGGCGCGCTGCCGCCAGTCGGTCCTCGTCGGAGCGGTCTTTCTCGCGCAGCTGCACGACGTCGACGCCGCCGGCGAGCACCGCGGGCAAGAAGTCGGAGAGGTCATCGCGCGCGCCGACGCAGAGATAGAGACGGCGGTCCGAGAGGTCGTACACCGGATCCACTCTAGAAGTTGACCCGTGGACGCCCCAGCGGCCCCCGTAGGGCAGAATGGGCGTATGCAGATTCCCGCCAAGGCCGAGTACGCGGTGCGGGCTCTGCTCACCCTCGCCTCGAGCGAGCAGTCCGTCAGTGCCGAGCACCTCGCGCGCCAGCAGGACCTGCCCGCCAAGTTCCTCGGCGCGATCCTCTCGGATCTGCGTCGCGGCGGGCTGGTCACGAGCCAGCGCGGCCCCGAGGGCGGGTTTCGCCTGGCCCGGGACCCCGCCACGATCACGATCGCCGACGTGCTGCGCGCGGTGACCGGTCCGATGGCCGGCGTGCGGGGCATGCGACCCGAGACTCTCGTCTACGAGGGCGAGGCCGAGCACCTGCGCGACGTGTGGGTCGCAGTGCGCGCCGCGCTGCGCGAAGTGCTCGAACACGTCACGCTCGCCCAGGTGCTGCGAGGTGAGTTGCCCACGGCGGTGACGCGCTTCACCAACGATCCGGACGCGTGGGTCACTCGCCACATATGAAAAGAATTCATACCGACGGCGCCTGCCGCGGTAACCCGGGCCCGGGCGGCTGGGCGTGGGCCGAGGGCACGGATCGCTACGCGAGCGGCGCCGAGGCGCACACCACGAACCAGCGCATGGAGGTGCGCGCGGCGATCGAGGCCCTGCGCGCGTGCCCTGAGGGACCCGTGGAGATCGTCAGTGACTCGTCCTACGTCGTCAAGTGCTTTAACGATAAGTGGTACGTCGGCTGGCGTCGGCGGGGGTGGAAGAACTCCCAGGGCCAGCCGGTGGCCAATCGCGACCTCTGGGAGGAGCTCTTCGCGCTCGCCCTCGACGGTGACCGGGACGTGAGCTTCACGTGGGTGAAGGGCCATTCGGGCGATCCCATGAACGACTTCGTCGACGACCTGGCCACGATGGCGGCTGACACCCAGCGCGGCACTCGCGCCTGAGCGGAACGGCTCAGCGCGCAAACATTAGGATTTCGCTTGGTCTACGACTCAAGCGAAGGGAACACCCGTGGCTCCAGAGGTCCAGCAGTTCGACGTTGTGATTATCGGTGGTGGACCCGGTGGCTACGCCGCGGCCCTCTACGGGGCGGCCGGCGGACTGAACATCGCTCTGGTCGAGCGCGACAAGGTCGGCGGCACGTGCCTCCAGCGCGGCTGCGTTCCGGCCAAGGAGTTCCTCGAGACCGCTCACGTTCGTCGCACCCTCGAGCACGCCTCCAACTTCGGGATCAACGCGGGCGCCATCACGGTGGATTTCTCGGTCTCTCAGAACCGCAAGAACGAGGTCGTGGACAAGCTGACCAAGGGCCTCACGGGACTGCTCAAGGGTCGCAAGGTCACCCTCTTTGACGGCACGGCGCGCCTCGACGCCGACCAGGTCGTGACCGTCCTCGACGGCGCCGACGCCGGCACGGTCTTGAAGGGCACCAACGTCGTGCTGGCCGCCGGTTCGGTGCCGCGCACCCTGCCCGGTTTTGACATCGACGGCGTGAAGGTCGTCACCTCCGACGAGTTCCTCGACCTCACGAGCCTGCCGGCGAGTGCGGCCGTGATCGGCGGCGGAGCGATCGGCTGTGAGTTCGCGTCGATGCTCTCGGACATGGGCACGAAGGTGACCATCCTCGAGTTCCTGCCCACGATCCTCGCGGGCTGCGACGCCGAAGTCGTCTCGGTCGTCCAGCGCTCGTTCAAGAAGCGCGGCATCGAGGTCCTCACCGGTGTCAAGGCGACGGGCCACACGGTGAATAAGAGCGGGGTCAGCGTCTCGATCGAGGGCGGAGAGGACGTCAAGGTCGATCTGGTCGTGATGTCGGTCGGCCGTCGCCCGCGCACCGAAGGGCTCCTCGGTGAGGGAACCGGCGTGGAGATCGACGAGCGTGGATTCGTCGTGGCCGACTCCTACATGCGCACGGCCAACCCCCACGTCTACGCCGTCGGCGACGTGGTCGCCGGCACCCCCCAACTGGCCCACGTGGCCTTCGCCGAAGCCATCGTCACGATCAAGATGATCTTGGGCGAGGCCGCGGTGCCCGTCGACTACGACCGCGTGCCGTGGGCGATCTACTCGAACCCCGAGGTCGCCTTCTGTGGCCTGACCGAGGCCGGCGCCAAGGAGAAGGGTTACGACGTCGTCGTGAAGAAGGATCCCTTCGGTGGCAACAGCCGAGCCCAGATCATCGGCGAGACCGAAGGTGTGGTCAAGATCATCGCCGAGAA
>JAJXXB010000273.1 GCA_021781315.1 Actinomycetes bacterium
CGACCAGTCGGCGTCTTCGATGAACTGGGCGACCGCCTTCTGGGCGATGAGGCCGCGCCAGAGCAGCGCCTGGTCCTCGTCGGCGAGCAGCCCCATCGAGAGCAGGCGGATCTCGCCCGCGCCGACGGGTCGCACGAGGGGCTGCATCTTGCCCCCGCGGGCCTCCACCTCGCCGTCGATGCCGAGCAGTCGGGCGAGCGAGAAGCCGAGCACGTCGGCGTCAAGGACGCCGACCGAGAGCCCGGTCTTTGCGAGGGCCGTCGCGAGGTTGGCCGTCACCGAGGACTTGCCGACGCCGCCCTTGCCCGACGCGATGGCGAGCACCGGGGTCGTCGGGGCGAGCGAGGTGGCCGGGGCCCGGCGCTGGGCGGCCGAGCGGGCCGCGGTCATGGCCGCGCGCTTCTCGTCGGCGTCCATGACGCCAAAGGCGAGACGCACCGCCCGCACGCCCTCCAGGCTCGCCACCGCTTCGCGGATGTCGCGCTCGATCTGGGTGCGCAGCGGGCACCCCGTCGTCGTCAGGGCCACGGTCACCACCACGTCCTGATCGTCGATCTCGACGGCGCGCACCATGCCCAGCTCGACGACCGAGACACCCAACTCGGGGTCGTAGACGTGCGCGAGGCGCTCGGTGACCGCGGCGGTCAGGTCATTCACGATTGGACGTTACCGGGGCGGACGCGGTATCGCCCGGGCGGGTTCACCGCTACCATGAATGACGTCCTCAACTGAAGGAGCCTCATGACCGACGTCATCACCACGGCCACCGACGCCACCGTCGCCGAGCCCATCACCCTGACCGCAACCGCCGCGACCAAGGTCGCAGAGCTGATCGCTGCCGAAGGCGTCGACGAGGTGCTCGCGCTGCGGATCGCCGTGAAGTCCGGTGGCTGCTCGGGCTTCCAGTACGACATGTACTTCGACTCCGAGATCGCCGCCGACGACGTCGTGCGCGAGTTCGACGGCGTGAAGGTGACTGTGGACGCCGCGAGCGCCGAGCTGCTGACCGGGGCGACGCTCGACTTCACCGACGGTCTCCAGGGCGCGGGCTTCCACATCTCGAACCCCAACGCCACGCGCACCTGCGGTTGCGGCAACTCCTTCAGCTAAGCCCCATGTCCGCTCCCGTAGGTCCCTACTCTCCCTGGCGCCGCGCCGGCGACCTGGTCGTGATCTCGGGCCAGCTCGGTCTGTTGCCCGGTCACGACACCCCGACCATGGCCGACCCCTCCGCCGCCGGCCAGCTGCGCCAGGCGCTCGAGAACGCCCGCGCGGTCCTCGCCGAGGCCGGCGCCACCCTCGACCAAGTGGTCAAGGCCACGCTCTTCCTGCTCGACATGGACGACTTCGCCCCGTGCAACGAGGTCTGGGTCGAGGCCTTCACGGTCCCGCGCCCGACGCGCTCGGCCGTGGCGGTCGCCCAGCTGCCCCTGGGCGCGCGCGCCGAGGTCGAGCTCTGGGCCTACGCCCCGACGCACTAGAGGTCGCCGTCGCCCCGTTCAGCGTCGGCGCCGAACTTGTAGCCGACTGATCGGACCGTCTGGATCAGGTGGGCGTGCTCCTCGCCGAGCTTGGCCCGCAACCGTCGCACGTGCACGTCGACCGTGCGCGCGCCGCCGTAGTACTCGTACCCCCACACCCGGCTGAGCAGGGTCTCGCGCGTGAAGACGCGCTGGGGGTTGGTCGCGAGGAACCGGAGCAACTCGTACTCCATGTAGGTCAGGTCCATCACGCGACCGGCGATGGTGGCCTGGTAGGTCTCGAGGTTCATCACGAGCCCGCCCTGCTCGATGCGCGGCGCGACGCTCTCGTTGCCCGCCCGGCGCAGGCGGTGGCGCAGGCGCGTGGCGAGCTCGCTCACGTCAAAGGGGCCCACGACGAAGTCGTCGAAGAGGTCCTCGCGGAAGGTCAGGTCGTCGAGCTGGTAGTGGTCCACGAGCAAGATGATCGGCCCGACCGGTCGGTCCCGGTGGCGCAGCTGGCGGCACAGGTTCATCGCGTCGTTGAACGGGAAGCCGGCCGCGTTGATCACGGCCCCGGCGTAACCGTCGGTCGGCTCGAGCGCGGTCACCTCGTTCAACCGGCCCGACGCGGCGACCGCGGGGGTGACGCCCGTGACCTCGAATGCCTTCTTGATCGGTCCCTCGCACGAGGGCACGCAGAGGACGACGTCGATGGTCACAGCAGGGGCAGGTACCGATCGAGCTCGAAGGGGGTGACCTGGCCGCGGTAGGCGTCCCACTCGGCGCGCTTGTTGCGCAAGAACCACTCGACCTGGTGCTCGCCGAGGGTCTCGTGCAGGAGCGAGGACTGCTCCATGAGGTCCACGGCCTCGGCCAGGGACTGGGGCAGCGACGCGACGCGCTCGCCCTCGACGGGCAGGTCATAGCCGCCGGTGACCCCGCGCAGGCCCGCGGCGAGGGTCACCGCGAAGGCCAGGTACGGGTTGGCCGCGGGGTCGGGCGAGCGGAACTCGATCCTCGTCGAGTCGATCCGACCGGGCTTGACCGAGGGGATGCGCACCAGTGCGGCGGTGTCGTAGCGAGCCCAGTCGGCGTTGCTCGGAGCCTCGAGGCCCGGGATGAGCCGCTTGTAGGAGTTCACCCACTGGTTGGTGATCGCCGTGATCTCGGGCGCGTGGCGCACCAGGCCCGCGATGAACTGGGTCGCGACGGTCGAGAGGCCGTAGGGGCCGTCGCCGATGAAGGCGTTGGCGTCGTCGCGCCAGAGCGAGGCGTGGGTGTGCATGCCCGAGCCCTGGACGGTGGCGAGGGGCTTGGGCATGAAACTCGCCGAGACCCCGGCCTGGCGGGCGAGCTCTTTGACGACGTAGCGCACCGTCATGACGGTGTCGGCCATCGTGAGCGCGTCGGTGTAGCGCAGGTCGATCTCGTGCTGGCCGGGGGCGTCCTCGTGCTGGGCGTGCTCGACGCCGATGCCCATCTCCTCGAGCATCAGCACGGTGCGCCGGCGCAGTTGGCTGCCCACGTCGTCGGGCAACAGGTCGAAGTAGCTGCCGTTATCGATCGGGCGGGGCCGCTGGCTGGGGTCGAGGCCCTCGAAGTAGAAGTACTCGATCTCGGGCGCAACGAAGAAGGTGTAGCCCTGCTCGCGCGCGCCCGAGAGCACCCGGCGCAGCTGCTGGCGCGGACAGCCGTCAAAGGGCGTCCCGTCGATGTTGTCGATGTCGCAGAACACCCGGGCGACCCCGCCGCCGCCCTCGTACCACGGCAGCAACTGGAAGGTCGTCAGGTCGGGGCGCGCGAGGACGTCCGATTCGCGGGTGCGCGAGAAACCGTCGATGGCCGAGCCGTCGAAGGTCATCCCCTCCTCGAGGGCGTCCTCGAGCTCGGCCGGCGTGACGTGGAAGGCCTTGTGGCGTCCCAGCACGTCAGTGAACCAGAGTTGGACGAAACGGATACCCCGTTCCTCGACCGTCCGAAGGACGTACTGGGCTTGGCTCTGCATCGGGGACATTCTCGCACCTCAGGTCAGGGCGCGGGCCCGGCCCCGCGCTGCGCTGGTTATCGGCGCGCCGGCGCCTTGCGGGCGGGCGCCTTCTTCGCGACGGCCTTCTTGGCCGGCGCGCGCCTCGTCGCGGGCTTGGCCGAGGCGGCCGCGCCACAGATCGTCTCCACCATCAGGCGCGCGACGACGTAGGGGTCGACGTTGGCGTTGGGTCGGCGGTCCTCGAGGTAGCCGCGCTTCTCGCGCGCGACCCCGCCGGGGATCCGCACCGACGAACCGCGGTCCGACACGCCGTAGGAGAACTCCGACCACGGCGCGGTCTCGTGGGCGCCGGTTAGGCGGTCCTTGATGCCCTCGCCGTAGTTCTCGATGTGCTCGAGCACGCGCGTGCCCAGCGCCTCACAGCCCGCGATGATCGCGTCCCAGCCGCCGGCGGCGCGCATCTGCTTGGTCGAGAAGTTGGTGTGGGCCCCGGCGCCGTTCCAGTCGCCCTTGATGGGCTTGGCGTCAAAGCTGACGTCGACGCCGAAGTCCTCGGCGATGCGCTCGAGCAGCCAGCGCGCGGTCCAGAGCTGGTCGCCCACCTCGACGGTGCCGAGCACGCCGATCTGGAACTCCCACTGGCCCATCATGACTTCGGCGTTCGTGCCCTCGATCCCCAGGCCCGCGCGCATGCAGGCGAGCGTGTGGGCCTCGACGATCTCGCGGCCGGGTAGCTTCGTGCCGCCGACGCCGCAGTAGTACGGGCCCTGGGGCGCCGGAAAGCCGACCTCGGGCCAGCCGTAGGGCCGGCCGTCCTGGAAGAACGTGTACTCCTGCTCGATGCCGAACATCGGCTCGAAGCTCGCGTACTGCTTGGCCGCGGCGACGGCCGCGGCGCGCGTGTTGGTCGCGTGCGGGGTGAAGTCGGGGTTGAGGACCTCGCA
>JAJXXB010000070.1 GCA_021781315.1 Actinomycetes bacterium
GATCCTCGCGGTGATCGAGGCCGGTGGCGCGATCGGGCCCGGCGACCGCACGGTGCTCGCGACCCTGCTCGACGTGGCCCGGCGAAACGGGCCGACGCCGGTCGTCGTCGTGAACAAAGTGGACCGCGCGTCGCGCGAGGCGGTCGCGGCGCAGCTGCTCGCGGCGACGCGCGCGGTCGAGGAGATCGCGGCCGATGGCGGCCGCGAGGCGGCCGCGGCGCGCGTGGAGTACTTCGCGGTTTCGGCCAAGACCGGGGCCGGGGTGGACGGACTGCGCGCGTTCGTCACGTCGCTCATGCCCGAGTCGCCCTTCCTATTCCCCTCGGACGAGGTCTCTGACGTGCCCGAGCGCGAGTGGGTCGCCGAACTCGTGCGTGAGCAGCTGGTGCGCAAGACCCGCGAGGAACTGCCCCATTCGATCCACTGCCGGGTGACCGAGTTCGAGTGGCCCCACATCACCGTGGAGATCCTCGTGGAGCGCGAGAGCCAGAAGGGCATGGTCATCGGCCGCGGTGGCCAGCTCTTGAAGGACGTCGGCATCGCCGCGCGTCGTCAGCTGCCCGAGGGGACCTTCCTCGAGCTGCGGGTGTCGGTCGAGCCGGGGTGGCAGCGCCGCGACGACGCGCTTGACCGCTTCGGTTACTGAGTGACGCCCTCGCGCGACACCCCAGCCGTGGACCGTCGCAGGCTCACCAGGGCGAGGGCGACGACCGCGACGAGCGCGATCCCGAGGTAGAGCGAGCCGAGTCCGAGATACTTGAGTCCGCTCATCAGCACCATGACGGTGATGAGCGGGCGGATGAGCCGATTCGCGCTGCGCGACGAGATGAGCGAGCCGACGAAGGTCGCGGGCACCGCGCCGATGATGACCGCGAGCGTGAGACTGAAGGCGACGTGGCCGAAGAGGAGCGAACCCACCGTCGCGCCGAAGGCGAGCGGGACCGACTGGGCGAGGTCCGTGCCGACCAGCTCCGAGCCGCTCATCGTCGGGTACAGCAAGACCAGCGCGGCCATCATGAGCGAGCCCGCGCCCACCGAAGTGAGCCCGACCATGAACCCACCGACCACGCCGGTGAGGATGGTGGGCACGGTGCGCACCGCGAGCACTCCCGACGGGCTCGCCGCGCCGGCGCTGAGGTAGGGCCGCGCGATCATCGCCGCGCCGCCGAGGACGAGGGCTACGCCGAGCAGGTGGCGAAGGTCGAACTCGGCCCCGGCCGACGTGCCGATCCGGTCCATCACGAAGGTCCCGAGGAAGGCCGACGGCACCGAGCCCGCGCACAGCAGTGCCGCCACCCGCCGCTGGACCGTGTGGCGGCGCCAGTGGACGAGGGCCCCGGCGGGGCGCATGACGAGCGTCGCGACGAGGTCCGAGGCGATCGCCGCGGAGGGGGCCACGCCAAAGAGCAGGACGAGCATCGGGGTCATGACGGCGCCGCCGCCGGTCCCGGTGATGCCCACGAGCAGGCCGACCACGGCACTGGCGAGAATGAGCAGGACGTCAAGGTGCACGAGTGAGGGGTTCCTTAAACCAGTTTTACTAGTGAAATTATAGTCATTTACGACTCCGACGTCGCCGAATCGGCCTGTTCGCGCAGGTCGCGCAGGAATTCGGTCACGTCGGCGCGCTGGCGGGTGCGGCGCATGGGCGGGAGCCGGCGGAAGAACTGGGTCCGGTAGGAGGCTTCGGCGAGCCGGGTGTCGAGCACCGCGACCACGCCGCGGTCCTCGGCGCTGCGGATGAGCCGGCCCACGCCCTGGGCGAGCAGCATCACCGCGCGTGGCAGGTCGACCTCGTAGAACGGCCGGGCGACGCGCTCGCGGCGCGCGACGGCGAGGGGATCGCTCGGCACGGCGAAGGGCAATCGGTCAATCGTGACGAGGCTGAGCGAGTGGCCGGGCACGTCGACGCCCTGCCAGAAGCTCGTCACCGCGAAGAGGCTGGTGTCGTGCTCGAGTCGGAAGCGCTCGAGGATGCGCTGTCTCGAGAGGGTCCCCTGCACGAGCACCGGTGTCGCGATGCGCTCGACGACGGCCTCGGCGACGCGGTTCATCACCGACCGATTCGTGAAGAGCGCGAGCGTGCGGCCCCCAGCGGCGTCGATCAGGTGGACCAGCTCGTCGACGATGGCGGCCTCGGCGCCGTCAGCGGTTCGACCGGGAAAACCGCTCGGCACGTAGAGCAGCGCGTGGTGCTGGTAGTCGAAGGGGCTCGGCACGCGCTCGACGCCGAGCTCGCCGAGTCCCAGCGCGCGCGGCAAGGAGTCCGGGATGGTGGCGCTCGTCAGCACCGCGGTCACCGGCCCCCACAGCAGTTCATTCAGCCGGGGCCCGACGTCGATGAGGGCGAGCTCGACGGTGACCTCGCGCTCGTGGGCGACGAGGTAGACGAGCTCGTCGTCGTCGGTCTGTCGCAGTCGCTGCAGGTCGCCGGCGAGGTGGATCGCCGGGCCGAGGGCGCGCTTGCGCCGAAACTCGTGGGAGAGGTCGGTCGTGGCCAGCCCCCGCAGCTCCTCGACGATGGTCGTGACGAGCTCGCCGACACGCTCGAGCACGGTGCGCGCATCCTCGTCGAGCCCGGTCATGCGGGTAAGCGCGACTTGGCGCGCCAGCGCGTCATCGAGGCGATCGGCGAGACGCGCGAGCTCCGCGGGCGCGGCGTTCGCCGAGCCGAGCAGGGGCTGGCAGACCCCGGCGAGCGCCCGGATCCGCGTCGGCGTGAGCGAGGTGCCCAAGAGCTCGGCGAAGACGTCGAGGGTCTCGTGCGCCTCGTCAAAGACGACGAGGTCGTGGCTCGGCAGCAGCATCGAGCCCGACGCGAGGTGCGAGGCGTAGAGGTGGTTGTTGACGATGACGATCGAGCTCGCGGCCGCCCGGTCGCGCGCGAGTTCGGTGAAGCACGATGCGCCCTGGGGGCACTCGGCCCGCCCGAGGCACTCTTGGGCGCTCACGGTCAGGGCGCGCCGGGTGCGCGGGTCGAGGTCGAAGGTCAGTTCGTCGAGGTCGCCGGTGTCGGTCTCGTTGGACCAGCGAACCACGCGGCGGATCTGGTTGGACACGGTGCGCGGCACGTCGGTGTCGTCGTCAAAGCGCAGCTGCTCGGCGCCCATCTCGTGGGCCCGATTGCGACAGAAGTAGTTCGAGCGTCCCTTTAGTACCGCGACGCGCACGCCCGGCAGGTGGGCGGCGACGGTCGGGGCGTCCTTGGTCGCGAGCTGGTCTTGGAGGTTCTTGGTCGCGGTCACGACCACGACCCGCCGGCCCGAAAGGGCGGCGGGGATCAGGTAGGCGAGCGACTTGCCGACGCCCGTGCCGGCCTCGACGACGAGGTTGTTCGAACGCGTGAACGCCTCGGCGACGAGGCGGACCATCGTGCGCTGACCAGGGCGCTGCTCGCCGCCGTTGGGCAGGTCGCCGGTGATGAGGTCGAGCAGGGCGATGGCCCGGTCGGCGTCGACGGCGATGACGTCCGCGTCGAGGTCGACGCCGACATCGGCGTCGGGTTCGATGTAGGGCGTCTCATCGTCGGGGTCGAAGGAACGCACCGTAGAACTCTACGTGTCGGCGTGGATTTACGCGGAACGAACTAGTTTCTTGTCGTGCCCGATCCTCGCCCCACTCCGGTGCCCGCGTGGCTCGACCGGACTCGCGTCCCTCGTCACGTCGCTGTTGTCATGGACGGCAACGGCCGATGGGCCCAGCAGCGCAACCTCGCGCGCACGGCCGGCCACGCCGCGGGCGAAGAGGCCCTCATCGACGCCACGTACGGTGCGTTGGCGGCGGGGGTGGCGGCGCTGACGGTCTACGCCTTTTCGACGGAGAACTGGCGTCGGCCGGTCGACGAGGTGCGCTTTCTCATGAATTTCAACAAGGGTTTGCTCGAGCGGCGACAGTACGAATTGCACGACGAGGGCGTGCGGATCACGTTCTCGGGACGCCGGGACTGGCGGGTCCCCAAACAGGTGCTCAAGCGCATGAACGAGGCCAGCGCCCTGACCGACGCGAACCGGCGAATGACCCTCAACATCGCCTTCAACTACGGCGGCCGGGCCGAGATCGTCGACGCCGTCGCGCGCCTCGTCGCCGACGGCGTCTCGCCGGGCTCGGTCAACGAGAAGGCGATCCGCGCGCGCCTGTACCACCCGGAGATCCCCGACCCGGACCTCGTCGTGCGAACCTCGGGCGAGTTTCGCATCTCGAACTTCCTGCTCTGGGAGATGGCCTACAGCGAACTCGTCTTCTCCGACGTCCTGTGGCCCGACTTTCGCCGCGAGCATCTCTACGAGGCCATCGGCGAGTACCAGCGCCGCGAGCGGCGCTTCGGGGGGCTCGAGCAGTGAAGCTGTCGCGGGTGGTCGCGCTCGCGGGCGTGGCGCTCTACGTCTT
>JAJXXB010000114.1 GCA_021781315.1 Actinomycetes bacterium
GCGAGCGCCCGCGTCCTCGCCGAGCTCTACGACGCGCCCTTTCGCGCCGCGGTGGCCCAGGGCCACGTGGCGTCCTTCATGTGTTCCTACGGTTCGCTCAACGGCGTGAACACGTGCTCGAATCCCGCCGTCTACTCGACCCTGCACTCGTGGGGATTCAACGGTTTTGTCCGCTCGGACCTGAAGGCCATCACCAATTTCCCCGCGGCCTACCGCGCGGGCATGACCCTGGTCAAACCGGCCTCGCAGGCCGGACTCGTCGACATGGTGCGCCGCGGCGCGATCCCGCTGAACGTCCTCAACGACGCCGTGCGACGGGTGCTGACCAAGATGTTCGCCTTCGGTGTGATCGCGCGCCAACCCCAGATCAACCTCGCCGCACTCGCCACCTCTCCCGCCCACGTCGCGGTGGCCACGCGCGCGGCCCAGGCCGGCGTGGTGCTGTTGAAGAACAACGGCGTCTTGCCCCTGGGGACGCGCCCGTCGTCCCTCGCGGTGCTCGGCACCAGCGCCGCCCTCGATCCGATCGTCAACGGACTCGGCAGCGCGGAGGTGCGAGCTCCTTACGTCGTCACCCCCCTCGCGGCGCTGCGACAGAGCCTGCCTCACACCAAGATCCTCTACTCGCCCGGCGGGCTGGCTGGCTTCGAACTCGACCAGCTGAGCGACGTCGACGTGATCAAGGGCACACCGCTGCGCCTGGCGGCGCCCATCAAGCGCGGCGGCGAGCCCGGCAAGAGCGACATCTCCGTCGAGCAGAGCCCCAACGTCACTCCGGCGATCGCGACCGCCACGTCGCCGGGCACCAGCGAGGGCTGGACGAGCTGGGACGTCAAGGTGCGCGCGCACAAGAGCGGCGTATACGAGTTCGCCCTTCAGGGCGTGGGCGACACGTGGATCTACCTGAACGGCCACGTCATCATCGCCGACCGCGGCCTGCACGCCCCGTCGCAGACCTCGACCACGGTGACACTCACGCGGGGCCACTACTACACCTTCTCCGCGAAGTGGTTCCAGGTGCGCAACCACCGCAAGCCCCACATCGGCATCGTGGACGTCACTCCGAGGATCAACGCGGCAGTCGCCGCCGCCAAGAAGGCCCGCGTCGCGGTGATCTTCGTCGGCGACCAGACCAGCGAGGGATACGACCGCGTGAGCCTGAACCTGAGCGGTGACGCCAACGCTCT
This sequence comes from Actinomycetes bacterium, assembly GCA_021781315.1. The sequence goes on from JAJXXB010000114.1 coordinate 1,188, forward strand.
CATCAGCGCGGTCGCCAAGGTGAATCCGCGCACCGTCGTCGTGCTCAACACGGGGGGCGCCGTTCTGATGCCGTGGCTGCACCAGGTGGCCGCGGTTCTCGAGGCGTGGTACCCGGGCCAGGTCGACGGCAACGCCATCGCCCCCATCCTGAGCGGCGCCGTCGACCCCTCCGGGCGCCTGCCGCTCACCTTCCCGGCGTCGTCGAACGCGGTGCCCGACGGCACCGTCAGCCTCTTTCCCGGGGTCAAGGGAACCGTGTCACTCGGCGGTCTGTCGTCCCTGGGCTATCGCTGGTACCAGTCCCACGGCGTGCGCCCCCTGTTCGCCTTCGGCTACGGGTTGGCCTACACGACTTTCCACCTCGGCGCGCCGCGCGTGGCCGGCACCACGACGCTGCGCGTCATCGTCCCGGTCACCAACACCGGCCATCGCAGCGGCGTCGAGGTCGTCCAGGCCTACGTTCACTACCCCGCCTCCCTGGGCGAGCCGCCCGAGCAGTTGCGCGCCTTTGCGCGCGTCACGCTCGCCCCCGGCCAGACCCGTCGCGTCGTCCTCACCCTCGCGCCCAGCGCGTTCACGGTCTTCCAATCCGGACACTTCGTCACGGTCGCGGGCACGTACCGCATCGACGTCGGGCGCAGTTCGGCCGACCTGGCCTATCACCTGACCGTCTCGCGTCCCTGACGCGTCAAACGGGGATCACCCGCGCACTAACCTGACGTCTGTGGCAGCCATTGACGTCGCCGGCTTCATCGCCGATTTGAAGGATCACGCCGTTTCCCACGGATTCCATGTCCATGACGAACGCCACTTCGTCGAGACCTATTCCCTACGCCAGGCCTGGGAGGTCGACCTACACCCCGAGGACGGCTGCGGCGGACCCATCGACCTGCACATCGAGCTCGACGTCGATCCGAGAACGCTCCTCGCCTTCGAAGACGCCGTCATGGGCCTGCCCGACGACGTCGACCCGCCCGATGAGTTCCACTTCCCACTCGTGTTGACCTGGAGCCTCCCGCCGCTGCCGCACGGTCCGGACCTGCTGCGCCTGGCGATCGACCTGGCACCGATCGGCGGCATGCAGATGCCCCTCGAGGTCACGGCGACCGACACCTTCGCCTCGCCCACCGAGGCGAGTGAGCGGCGCATCGCGATCGTGGCCCGGCGATCGATCTCGCTGAGCCAGGTGGCCAAGGGCGAGGACCCGCTCTGTGACGTCTTCGAGCACGGGCGCAGCGTGAGCGACTTCTTGTTGCAGGCCGCCGACTCGTGGCTCGGCTAAGGGTCGGACGGGCTCTCGCCGCACTCGCTGGAGCCGGACTCGCCCTCTCGGCCTGTGGCACCGGCGGAGCGGTCGCCCACGCGCGAGCCGCGTGCGTGAAGGTCGACGCGGCGCTCGTCCTCTACGCCAAGAGCGAACGTCCGGGGATCTCCACCGCCACCCAGAACGAGCTCGCCGCGCGCGCGATGGCCACCCTCCTCGCCGCGACCCCCGAGGCCGCCGCGGCGACCTCGGCCGACGGCAGCTGGAACCCCCTGATGACCACGATCGGCGAGGCCCAACGCGTACCGATCCGCGACCTGGTGGCCTCGCTCACGCGCCTCTGCCAGGTCGCGAACTCCTCGCAGCCCTACCTCTAACGGGGCTAGGCAGACGCGAAACGCTCGTGAAGCCACTCGAGGGAGTTCTCCTCGAGCATCGCGTCCTCCCACCCCTCGAGTTGGTCCTCGATCGCGGCGAGTGAGGCGACCTTGGCGATCACCACCACCGTGAGTTCGCTGATCTCCTCGTCCGCGACGAGGAAGTCGCCGAAGATGTCTTCGTTGATCAGGGCGTCGGGCTCGACCATCAGATAGAGCTCGCCGGTCGCCTCGACCCAGGACAGTTCGTACTCGTTGCCCGACGCGTCGGTCCACTCGCTGCCGAACTCGAACTCCGCGCTCTCGCGCCGCGCCTCGTTCTGCTCGTAGAAGGTTTCGATGTCCATGGCCGCAGCCTAGATCCGCTATGTGCGCGGTGCGGTGCGTTGGCCCGGTCAGTCTCGAGGGCGTGAGAAATGGACCCCGACGCGGCACCCGGCGTGCAACGCGCCGGTGCGCGGCCTCACGTGGACTGCGATCCATGACCACTGACATCATTTCCCAACTGCGGCGGGAGTGGCAACGCTCCGGCCGCTCCCCCGACGCCGTCGCCGCCTTCGCGCGGCTGCGCGCGCGACACCCCGACGTCAACCTGGAGGGTCTCGAGGACCTCTACGACGTCGTGCGCGCCCTCGAACTGAGAGGAGGTCGAACCGTCCTCGAGCGAGCCGAGATCGTCACCGCCCTGCTCGAGGATGCCGCCGACGCCCCCGTGCGCCGCGCACTCCTCCAGACCCTCGTGCCCGGCGTGGTGAGCGTGTGCCGTCAGCTGCGCTTCGGCCAGGGCATCATCGTCGATCCCGGCGAGACCTTCGCGGTCGCACTCGGGTTTCTGAGCGAGCTGCTGGTGGACTGGGCGGGTCAGCATCGCGCGTACGCGGCGCCGGACCTGCTGTCGGCCCTGCGCGGACGACTGCGCCGATGGCTCCTCAAGGAGAAGGGGGCCGCCACCCAGGTATCGGCCTTCGACGTGCCCGACGTCGCCGCGGCGGCGTCGTCGACCCTCGAGGCGCGACTCGCCAGCTACCGGGGCGGCCCCGAGGATCGCCTCGCGCGACTGACCTACGCGCGGGTCTTCGAGGGTCGTTCCCTGCGCGATCTCGCCCGGGTCGATCACAGCTCACCGACGTCGCTGCGCGGTGAACTTCAGCAATTCGCTCGCCGGTGCCTCCTGTGAGCTTGGGTCTTTCGTCCACTGACCAACCCGATCGCCTCCCGATACCGTGGAACGCCGATGACGAGAACGAGTTCATCTCGCTGGGGCTCTCAGCTCGTGATGTGGTCGAGCCCGGTCCTGCTGCTGGTGATGCTCTTTTCGATGACGACGTCGGCGCGGACCCAACGATCCCCACACCTTGCGGCCTCGGCGCCTCGAGTGACCGTCTCTCACCCCCCGAACCCGACGTCGACGATCCCGGCGAGCTCGACGACGACCACGAGCTCGACGACGATCTCGCGCGCGGTGTCGCCACGTCCCCCAACGCCGCGCGCGCGCAGCTCCGTCACCGCGACCGCTTC
>JAJXXB010000251.1 GCA_021781315.1 Actinomycetes bacterium
CGCGGTGCCTGACCGGGCGATCCTCTACGTCCACGGCGGCGGGTACTGCATCGGCTCGCCGGCGATGGGCCGCGCGCTCGGGTCCTGGCTCGCCGTGACACTGCGCGCGGTCGTCTACAGCCTCGACTACCGGCTCGCGCCCGAGCACCCGGCCCCGGCCGCGCCCGAGGACGTCACGGCCCTGCTCGCGCACCTCGCGCGACGCGAGGTCGTCGGGCTCGGTGACTCGGCGGGCGCCGGCGCACTCGTCGCGGCGCTGCTCGCCGGCGCGGCCCCGGTCGCCGCGCTCGCGCTCGTGTCGCCGTGGCTCGACCTCGCGCGGGCCTACGACGACGACCTCGCCGCGCGTGACCCGCTGCTCTCACCGGGCTGGCTCGAGGCGTGCGCGCTGGCCTACGCGCCCACCGACCTCGGCGCCCTCGTCTCGCCGCTGCGCGCGAGCTGGGCCGGGCTCGCCCCGACACTCGTCGTGGGGGCGAGTGACGACCTGCTCGCCCCCGACGCGGGCGACCTGGCCGCGCGCGGCGACCCGGGGCTGCGCGTGGCGACCTGGCCGGGGCTCTGGCACGACTTCGCGCTCGCGGTCGATCAGCTCCCCGAAGCCCGCGAGGCGGCCGAGATGATCGCGCGCCACGTTGTCGCCGTGACGGGGTGGCGTCGCAACGACGCCACCGGCTGCTAGGTTCAGCGACACCTGAGCGCAGGAGGGGACGTGCGGGTTTCGATCGACGCAGACCGGTGTCAGGGCCACGGACGATGCTTCAACCTCGCGCCGGCGGTCTTTGGCTTCGACGACCTGGGCAATGGGGTGGTGCTCGTGGCCGAGCCCGACGGCGACGCCGCGCGCCTGGCGCGCTTGGCGCAGTCCAACTGCCCGGAACACGCGATCACGGTGGTCGAGTGAGATGGACGAGTCCGTAATCGATTTCGCGTCCGACTGGGACCACACCGACCCGCGCTGGGTGCGCGACCCCTACCCGATCTGGGACGACCTGCGCGAGCGGTGCCCCGTCGCCCACACCGAGCGCTACGGCGGCGCCTGGTTCCCCTCGACCCACGCGGGCGTGGCCGCGGTCGCTACCGACACCGAGCACTTCACCAGTCGGACGGTCGTCATCGGCAACGGCCGGCCGATGGAGGACGCCCCGCCCGCGCCGATCGGAGTCGCGCCGCCCATCACCTCGGACCCGCCCTTCCACCAGATCGCGCGCCGGTTGATCCTGCCGGTCTTCGCGCCCGGACCGGTGCGCGAACTCGAGCCGATGGTGCGCGCGCTGTGTTCGCGCCTGCTCGACGCGCTCGGGTCGCGCGACGAGGTCGACGCCGCGACCCAGTACGCGCAGTTCATCCCGCCGGCGGTGATCATCCGCATGCTCGGGTTCCCCGAGGCCGACGAGGACCTCTTTCGCGAGTTCGTTCACGTGATCTTGGAGGGCGTGAACCTCCCCGTCGAGCAGCGCATCGAGGAGTTCGCTCCCATCGAGGCCTACCTCGACGCCCAGATCGAAGAGCACCGCGCCAACCCGCGCGACGACCTCACGAGCTACCTGCTCGGCGTCGAGGTGGCCGGCCAGCGGCTCGCCATCGAGCACATCCGCGGCACCATGATCCTCGTGCTGATCGCGGGGATCGACACCACCTGGTCGGCGATCGGCGCGTCGCTGTGGCACCTCGCGAGTCACCCCGAGGACCTGGCGCGCCTCGTCGACGAGCCGGGTCTGATGCCCGTCGCGGTCGAGGAGTTCCTTCGTTACTACGCGCCCGTGACGATGGCCCGGCTCGTGAAGGACGACGTCGAGTTCCTCGGCTGTCCGATGAAGCGCGACGACTGGATCCTGCTCGGCTTCCCGGCGGCCAACCGGGACCCGTCGGCCTTCCCCGACGCCGACCGGTTCATCATCGACCGGCTCGAGAACCGCCACCTCGCCTTCGGGCTCGGCATTCACCGCTGCGCCGGGTCGAACCTCGCGCGCATGGAACTGCGCGTGGCGATCGAGGAGTTCATCGCGCGCTACCCTCGCTTCACGTTGAGCGACCCCGACGCCGTGACGTGGTCCAAGGGCCAGGTGCGCGGCCCGCGCAGCGTTCCGGTGCGCGTCGGTTAGCCGAGGAGGCCCAGGTCGGGTGCGGCGCGGCGCCACTGCTCGGCCATCCACGCCTCGATGGCGTCGGGGTCGCGCGCCAGCGCGCCCGAGAGGTTGCGCGAACCGGTCTCGGTCACCAGGATGTCGTCTTCGATGCGAACCCCGATGCCGCGGTACTCCTCGGGCACCGTGAGGTCGTTCGCCTGGAAGTACAGGCCGGGCTCGACGGTGAGCACGTAGCCCGCGTGCAGCTCGCCGCGGTAGACGTCGTTGCGCGCGTTGGCGCAGTCGTGCACGTCCAGGCCCAGCATGTGCGACACGCCGTGCAGGGTGTAGCGGCGGTGGGTCTGGCGATCGGGCCGCAGGGACGTCTCGGGATCGTCGATGATCCCGAGCTCGGCGAGGCCGTAGGCGAGCACGCGCACGGCGGCGTCGTGGGCGGCGCTGAAGGGCACGCCCGGGGCGACGGCCGCGATACCGGCCTCTTGGGCGGCGAGCACGAGTTCGTAGATGCGCCGCTGGGCGGGGGAAAAGACCCCGTTGATCGGCAGTGTGCGCGTCACGTCGGCCGTGTAGAGCTGGTCGCACTCGACCCCCGCGTCGAGCAGCAGCAGGTCGCCGTTGCGCACGGCCCCGTCGTTGCGCGTCCAGTGCAGCACCGTGGCGTTGGCGCCGCTCGCGGCGATCGTGTCGTAGCCCACGTCGTTGCCCTCGACGCGCGCGCGCAGGTTGAAGACGCCCTCGATGACCCGTTCGCTGCGCCCGATCGCCTGGGGCAGGGCCCGTACGACGTCGGCGAAGCCCTCGATGGTGTGGGCGATCGCGACCTCGAGCTGGCGCTGTTCGAACTCGTCCTTCACCAGTCGCAGTTCGCTGAGGGTGGTAGCGAGTCGCGTGTCGTTGTCGCTCGGCTCGAGCGCCGCGTCCACGGCGGCGTCGAATCCCCGCACCACGGCCATCTTCGTGTCGCGCAGCTCGCCGAGGTGCTTGGCGAGGTCTTCGAGCGGGGCCGTGTCGATCTGGTAGTACTGCGCGGCCTCGACGACGCCGCGGCGCGCGCCGACCCACAGCTCGCCGTAGCGCGAATCGGTGAAGAAGGCGTGCGTGCGCGCGTCGCGCCGCTCGGGGACGTAGAGCGTGGCGTGGCCCGACGCGGCCCCCGGCGTGATGACGAGCACGCAGTCCGGCTCGACGCAGCCGGTGAGGTAGAACAGGTCGGTGCCGGGGCGGAACCGGTAGTCGGTGTCATTGGCGCGCACCTTGGCGGTGCCGGTCGGGATGACGAGCGTGATCCCGGGCATCGCGGCGCCGAGCCGGGCGCGTCGAGCCGCGGTCTGGGCCGCGCTCGGGTGCACCTCCTGGGTGACTGGGGTCGGCCCCCAGTGGGTGGTCATGGCCTCGACGAGCGCGCGCGGCACCGCGGGGCGGTGTCCCCCCGCCCAGACCCAGTGCTCGCTGATCGGGCGCTCGGCCGAGACGTCGGGTTCGCTGACGGGGTTATCACTCATGGGCTCAATCTATCGTTCGAGACCACGGCGCCTTCGTCGTAGTGTCGTGCCATGGCGCTGTCACTCGACTTCGACGGCCCGGTCGCGGTGTTGACGTGGCGCGACGGGGAGAACCGGATCAACGACGACTCGATGGGGGCCCTGCACGCCCGACTCGACGAGCTCGAGGCGCGCCGCGGCGCGCTGGCGGTCGTTCTCACGGGCGACGGGAAGTTCTTCTCCAACGGGCTCGACCTCGAACGCTACGGCAACGACCCCGCGGGGCTCGGCCACATCCTCGGCGAACTGCACCGCATGGTGGTGCGCCTGCTCACCTTTCCCGCCTACACCGTGGCGGCGCTCAACGGGCACACCTTCGCCGGCGGCGCGCTACTCAGCTGCGCGTTCGATCACCGGGTGATGCGCGAGGACCGGGGATTCTGGTGCATGAACGAGGCCGACATCGGACTCGCGCTCGACCACAAACTCGCGGCCATCCTCTTTAATCGACTCCCGCGCGCCACCGCGATCGACGCCATGCTGACCGCGCGCCGCTTTAGCGCGCCGGCCGCGCTCGCCGCCGGCATCGTCGAGGCGGTCGCCCCCGAGGAATCGCTCCTCGAACGCGCCGTCGCGACCGCGGCGGCCATGGCCGACAAGGACCGCGGCGTCATCGCCCACCACAAGCGCATCGCCCACGGCGAGGTCGCCGCGGTACTGGGGTTCCCGGTCGCCTAGCGC
>JAJXXB010000160.1 GCA_021781315.1 Actinomycetes bacterium
GCCCGAGTGCTCGCCGCCGAAGACCGCGCCCGTGTCGGCCATGACCTGTTTGATGTAGCTGTGCCCCACCCGCGTGCGCACGCCCACTCCTCCGCACTCGTCGATGACCTCGGGCACCGCGCGCGAGCAGATCAGGTTGTAGAGGATCGTCGCGCCGGGGTGGCGCTCGAGCATGACCGAGGCGACCATCGCCGTCGTGGTCGATCCACTCAGTGGTTGGGCCCGCTCGTCGACGAGAAAGACTCGGTCGGCGTCGCCGTCAAAGGCCAGGCCCACGTCGGCCCCGGTCTCCAGCACCCGTCGCTGGAGGTCGACGATGTTGTCAGGATTCAGAGGATCGGCCGGGTGGTTGGGAAACGTCCCGTCGAGCTCGGGGTAGAGGATCTCCACGTCGAAGGGCAGGTCGGCGAAGACCGCCGGCGCGACGAAGCCGCCCATGCCGTTGGCCGTGTCGGCGACGATGCGCAGTCGCGTGAGGGCCTCAACGTCGACGAAGGAGTGCACGTGGTCCACCCACTCGTCGAGCACGCTGCGCTCGACGAGGCCCGCCAGCTCGCCGGTCGCCGGCTGGGCGAGGTACCGGTTCGTGGACGCCTCGATGTCGGCGAGCCCGGTGTCGGTGCCGATCGGCCGGGCGCCGGCGCGGCAGAGCTTGATGCCGTTGTAGGCGGCCGGGTTGTGCGAGGCGGTGAACATGGCCCCGGGCGCGTCGAGATATCCCGAGGCGAAGTACAAGAGGTCGGTCGAGGCCAGGCCGATGTCGACGACCTCGACGCCACGAGCGCGCACGCCCTCGGCGAAGGCGGCCGACAGCGCCACGCCCGAGGCGCGCATGTCGCGAGCGATCAGCACCGACGGAGCGGCCACGTGGTCGGCGAAGGCCGATCCGATGGCCCGGGCGACCCGTTCGTCGAGCTGGTCGGGGTAGGTCCCGCGCACGTCGTAGGCCTTGAAGATGACGGACGTGTCCACGGGAAACTACCTTACCGCTGGGCCTCCGAGGCGATTGGCGAGGCGCGACGGCGTCGGAACCACCACCACGCGTACAGGGCGCCGCCCAGCGCCGTGGCGTCACTCACGACGTTGCCCCAGAGAACCTCGGGCGTCGACGAGTACGTGAGGCTCACGTCGTGGCTCGTGGGCACGACGACCATCAAGTTCGGGCTCACGCGATAGGGTCCCGTCGCCCCGGACGCGTGCCAGCGCGGGTAGTACGACACCTTGACGAGCACCGGCGTGCCCAGGCGCGTCACGTGAAAGGACACGCTCTGCGTGCCGATCACCACGTGACTGACGGTCGTCGGCTTCGCGGCCACGATCTTCATGTGGGTGACGCTGTTCGCGCGCGGCCACGACGCGGGTCCGCTCGCCGCTCCGAGCACCGGCCAGAGGTCTTGGTTCATCCACCAGGTGACGTTCGCGTTGAGCCACTGGATGCGGGTCGCGGAGTTGGCAATCACGTTGGGTAGGCGAGGCAGCGCCTCGACGACCGGGCTATGGCGAATCAGGTAGATACGCCACCGCACGCCCGGCGACGGCCAGTTCTTGGTCTGGGCCACGAACTTGAGTGCGGGGTCGCCGTCGGCCTCGCCGATGGCGAGGGGCGAATAGGCGATGTAGTACTTCACCCCGAGCATCTGGAGGTGCTTGACGCCCTCGACGACGTTGAGCTGGCCGTAGGGCAGGCCGACCTGGGGATTCGACGGCGAGGCGCTGAGCTCGGCCTGGTTGAGGAAGTGATAGGGCGTCGTGGCCGAGGACTCGAAGAAGAGGCCCTCCATCGAGTCCACGCAGTTGTTGGTCCAGTAGGGCAGCAGCATCAGCGCCATCGGCGTGCCGAAGCGGTTCTCGTTGATGTTGTACTCCCACATGGCCCGCCCGCAGCCGTAGCGCTGGGCGACCTTGCCCATCGTGGTCATGAGGTCGTGGTACTCGGGCCAGGCGGGCTTGCCCTGGTAACCCGAGTAGTTCCACGCCGCCCAGCCCGACACCTGGTTGCCCGACGTGGTCAGTCCGATCGCCGAGGCCACGGACGGGATCAGGCCGGGCACCACCGACACCAGGCCCAGGACGGCGACGGCCACACTGGCGCGCAGGCTGCGGCGCTCGCGGTCCTCGGCGACGACCTCGGCCGGTCGGGTCGAGACGGTGAAGACGAACTCGGTGTCGGGAATCTCGGCGCCAACGGTCGCGGAGGTCGTCGTCGCCTCGGCCGCGACCTCGGCCGCGACCTCGGCCGGCTCCTCCGACGCCGCGTCCGCAGCGTCGGCCGGCGCGACCGGGGCGTCGGCGCCCACCACGGGGCGCGCCCGCAGCGACCAGCGCCGCTTCTGATCGATCCAGCGCGACAGCGGATAGCCCACCAGCCAGCCCGCGCTGAGGTGGATCATGATGAACCAGAAGGGGACGAGCCGCTCGTTCCAGATCACGCTCTGGGGATCCAGGGTGAAGCCGGCGAAGGAGACCACCGTCAGTGACGCCAGCACCATGCCCAGCCGGTCTCGCACGATGAAGGCGCTCACGCAGGCGATCGCCGCCAGGGTGATCACCCAACGGTCCCCCGCGGCGCCGCCGGTCGAATTGAACCACCCCAGGGTGGTGAAGACCGCGTGCAGGCTCGACGTGTTGTCGTTCACGTAGCCCATGGAGTTGGTGAGCTGCTGGGACGTGACGAAGGGCAGGAGCCACCACGCGGACAGGCCCGCCGTGATCAGTCCGGCGCCAATGGTGAAGCGCCACGGGCGCGCGGCGTCACCCGGAGTGCGCACTTCTCGCGGATCTCCCACGCCGAGGCGCTGAAGGCTCTCGAAGATGGCTAGGACGCCGGCGGCGACGACCGCGAAGAAGAACGGCAGAACGTGGGCGAGCAGAGTCGCGGTGAGTCCGATCGCGGCGAGCCAGTAACCGCGTCCCGTCACCACGCCGCGCGCGAACAGTCCGATGGTCACGAGGGCGAAGGCCAGCGAGAGCGAGAACGCGTACTCGCCGGCCATCGTCGAAAAGAGGTTGCCGCCGTCGATCGTGAAGGAGGCGTCAAAGAGGAACGGGAGCGTGGCCGCCGCGAGCGCGATCGGCACCGGGCGCGGAGCTCGGAAGAGCCGGCCCATCGCGTAGGCGGCGATCGGCATGAGGACCGATCCGAGCACGGTGGCCAGCTTGAAGGCCACCGCGAAGCCGATCACGTAGCTGGCCAGCGTCGCGAAGTAATCGGGCAGGACAAAGTAGTAGGTGTAGGCCGGCATGCCGGCAAACCAACCCGGATACCACGGCGTCAGGTTGAAGAGGTTGCCCTGCGTGCGCAGGTACGCGGGCAGGGCCAGATGCGCTCCGGTGTCACCGCCGGTGATCAGCGACGACGAGAACAGCAGGTTGGGGTGCAACGAGTAGAGCACCACATAGATCAGCGCGACGATGACGAGACCGTCGAAGGCGCCGGCCGGAGTGACCAATGAGCGCAGGCGGCGCATCAGTGGGCCCGCTGACTGAAGAGCGCCGCGAGGGCAACGGCGTTGAAGGACGCGTGGGTGAGAAAGCTCGGCGCGAGTCGCTGGGTGCGCACGACCAGCACCGCGAGCACCACCCCGACCGCCGCGAGGCCCGCGAACTGAGCCGCCTCGCCGTGGGCCAGGGCGAAGAGCAGCGCGCTCGCGATCACGGCGACCCACAGGGCGAGGCCGCGGTCGCGCGCGCGCAGGGCGCCGGCGAGGCCGCGAAAGACGAGGCCGCGAAAGAACATCTCCTCCATGAAGGGCGCGCCGAGCAAGGTCATCAGCGCGATGAGAGCGGCGCTGGCCCCCGACGCGCCGCCAAAGAGATGGGTCACCGGTTGGTTGAGGTGCGACACGTGCCAGGGACGATACGCGAGGTCGACGCCGAACTGCAGGGCGACGCCCAGGACCACGTAGACGACGTCACCGGGTCGAAAACGCCACTGACCAGCCAGGGGCTCGAGATGACCGCGGGTGCGCGCCAGGTAGATCGCCCCGGCGAACCCGATCCACAGCCCCACCAGGCTGCCCGCGACGAACCACCACGGCGGGGCACTCGCGTGCGCCAGCGCCGAGAGTCCCCCCGGGTAGTGATAGAGCCCGGCGAGCAGTCCGACGAGCACCGTGCCCAAGATCTCACCCGCGACGAAGCCCGTCACCATGGCGCCGAGCACGACCCCCCAGCGCACGGGCGGTACCGGGGCGCGCGAGGTCATGCCCTCACGCTAACAAGCGAGGTTCGACCCGCGAGTAACAATGTGACGCCGCGCCCCTAGATTGGTGGGGTGAGTGCAC
>JAJXXB010000157.1 GCA_021781315.1 Actinomycetes bacterium
CTGCTCTGGGGGGCGGTCGTCAATCCGTTGCAGGTGCGAGCCCTGCTCGGTCATCCAGTCAGTGAGGAGACGGCGCGCGACCTGGTCGCACTGGCGCTCGCGGGCGCACGGAACGCGCCGGGGTTAGGCAGCCCTTTGACCCATTAGGCGAGACGACGTCGGATCCCCGCCTCGGCCTTGGCCGCTAGGGAGCGGAACATGATCGCGAGGAAGGGATTGAAGACGCGCCAGACGCCGACCAGGGTCAGTCGTGCGTCGTAGGTGAAGACCGTGCCGTCGCCGCTGGGGGCGACGCTGAGGGTGTCGACGGACTCGAGGGTCGGCGTGCGCGCGCTCAAGGTCACGCGCCGTTCGTTGATCTCGGTCACCTCGTAGCGAAGCGGCAGGGAGCGGCCGGCGGAGCGAACCACGAGATCGAAGGAGCTCGCGAGGCGCAGGGGTCCTGCGTCGAGTCGCGTGGCCGAGACGACGCTCGGATCCCATTCGGGGGCGTGGCTGAAGTCGGCCATGTAGGCGAGGACCTCCGCCGGTGGGCGCGCGGTGGCGATGCGGACGACGACGTGGGGCACGGGAACTCCTCAATGGTTAGTACTAAATTAGTGGTGCGGGGCCCGTCGTCGTTCGGCGGGTCCACGACACGAATGGAGGACAGGTGACGGGTAGCGCGCGCGCCGAGGAGACCGTGGGCCTCCAGGAGGCGGCCGACATCCTGGGCGTGCACTACATGACGGCGTATCGCTACGTGCGAACCGGGCGCCTCGCCGCGACGCACGACGGGCATACCTGGCGCGTGAGGGCCGCGGATCTGGACACCGTGCGCGTGGGGCGCGGGAGAGACCAACCGCGCGGCAGCGCGCGAACGGCCTCGGCCACCCATCTGCTCGATCGACTCGTGGCCGGCGACGAGGCCGGGGCCTGGCGACTGGTCGAGGGCGCGCTGGCCTCGGGGGCCGAACCCGCGGAGGTGCACCTCGCCCTCCTGGCGCCGGCGATGCGCGAGGTCGGTCGTCGCTGGAAGCGCGGGGAGTTGGATGTCGCCGACGAACACCTAGCCAGCGCGACGGCGCGCCGGCTGATCGCGCGCCTCGGACCCCGCTTCGCGCGAGCGGGGCGCAAGCGCGGCACCGTGATCGTGGGCGCGGTCGCCGGCGAGCGTCACGAGATCCCGGTGGCCATCGTCGCCGACCAGCTGCGCGGTGCCGGGTTCCACGTCGTCGAGCTGGGCGGTGACACCCCTGCCGACTCCTTCGTCGACGCGGCCGAGCGCGAGCGTCCCCTGTGCGTCTTGATCTCGGTCACGACCGCGGACCACGAGGACGCCGTTCTCGACACCGTGGCGCGCCTGCGCGAGCGCAGTGACGCGGTTGTCCTCGTCGGTGGAGCGGCGCTGAAGGACGAGCACGCGGCGCGCGCACTGGGCAGTGACCACTGGACCGGCCGTGACGCCCGCGAAGTGGTCGCGCTAGTCGAGCGCCTGCGCAACGAGCGCCGGACCTAGGCGCGCGGGGCCAGCGCCGGGCGCCACTCGTCGCGTGCGAGGATCATCTGGACGTCGCTGACGTGGCGCTCGAGGAACGCCGCCTCGCAGTAGGTGAGATAGAGCGACCAGAGTCGCTCGAAGCGCTCGTCGTAGCCGAGCGCGCGCACCTCGTCGCGGTGACGATCGAAGTTCTCGCGCCAGCGCCGCAGGGTCTCGGCGTAGTGGCGCCCGATGTCCTCGACGTCGACCACGCTCAGGTGCGCCCGGGCGCTCGCCCTGGTCAGTGACGTCATCGACGGCAGGCTCCCACCGGGGAAGACGAAGGCCTTGATGAAGTCCGTGGTGGTTTTGGCCCGGTCGTAGCTCGCGTCCTCGATCGTGATGGCCTGCAGCGCCATCAGGCCGTCGGGGGCGAGCAGGCGCGAGCAGGCGCGAAAGAAGCCCGGCACCTGGCGCCAGTCGACGGCCTCGATCATCTCGATCGAGACGAGCTTGTCGTAGGTGCCGCGCAGGTCGCGGTAGTCCTGGTTCAACACGGTGACCCGGTCGGCGAGCCCGCGCTCGGCGACCAGTCGCGTCGCGTAGTCGTACTGCTCGGCCGAGATCGTCGTGGTCGTGACGCGACAGCCGAAGCGCGACGCCGCGAAGACCGCGAAGCCGCCCCATCCGGTGCCGATCTCGAGCACGTGGTCGTTCGCGCTGAGCGAGAGCTTGCGACAGATGCGATCGAGCTTGGCCAGCGAGGCGCTCTCGAGCGTGTCGTCGACGTTCTCGAAGACCGCGCACGAGTAGCTCATCGTCGGGTCCAGCATCAAGGAGAAGAACTCGTTGCCGATGTCGTAGTGGGCCTGAACGAAGCGGCGGTCCTGAGTCGGCGGGCGCCGACGCTGACGGCGCAGGGGATCGGCCACGAGGCTGAAGAGTCGCCCCGTCTCGTCCTGGAATCGGCCGAGTCGTCCGCGCGCGCGCACCAGGATCCGCACCAGAGTGACCAGGTCGTCGCAGTCCCACCAGCCCTCGAGGTAGCTCAGTCCCAGTCCCAGGGATCCGCGCTGGAGGAGCGCGGTGTACGCGCGGGGATCGTGGACCTCGACGTGGGCGAGGAGCGCCCCGCGGCCCAGTTCGACGGTTCCCTGGTCGTCGCGAACGATCAGGCGTCCGCCGCGCGAGCGCCGCGCGAGGGCGACGAGGATCCGTCGCGCCCGACGGCTCGTGGTCGCTGAGGCGTCGACGAGACTCGCCAGCGAGTCCGACCGGTCGATCGACAGTGGCGTGGCGGTGTCAGACACGGGGGGCTCCCTTCGCGTTCGTGGATCCGATTGGCCCCTTAGAGAGCGCGCGGTCGGGGTGGGCGACGAAGGGCACACCCGCGCGCCAGAGCTTGGCGGCCTGGTGGTAGATGCCCAACGAGACGCGCGCGGTCATGAGGGGATAGTCCCAGAGCACGCGGCCGAGCTCTCGCCGGGTGATCTCGCGGCGCGTGAGATCGAGCGACGTCTCGAGGGTGAGTTCGCCGTGTTCGATCACGTTCACCGCGAGGTGCAGGTCGGCTGCCGGCGCGCTGTAGGTGAAGTCGTAGTGGGCGTCCATCGTCATGAACGGCGAGACGTGCATCTCCTTGTCGACCTGGTGGGTTCCGGGCGCGCCCACGACGTAGGCGTGGCTCTCGTGCCAGGGGGTGTTGGACACCTGGGCGAGGAGTGACGCCACGTTCGCGCCGGACTCGTCGTAGCAGTAGTAGAGGGAGATCGGGTTGAACTGCCAGCCCCAGATCCTCGGGTGCGCGAGCATCGAAATAGGCCCGGCGGGCCGCACGCCACTTACGCGTTCGACCTTCTCGCGCACCGCTTCGTCGAGATCGACGTTCGCCGGTCCGAAGAAGTCGCGGCGCCGATAGGTGACGGGACGCACGTGCTCGCGCGCCCACCAGGGGTGCAGCGCACAGACGGCGTCGAGCTCGCTCAGGTCGATCAACGGCAGGACGATCCGGTAGGTGAACTCGTGACCCACGGGACCGCTCCGTCGGTGTCGCACCACACCTTCGTAGAGGGCGCTTCTCATCTGCGTCACAGTTCTAGCCCGAAGCCACGGCCCACGCGAAGGGCGCTCTGGAGGCCGTCTTCGTGGAATCCGTAGCCCCAGTAGGCGCCGGCGAACCACGTTCCGCGCTGACCGTCGATCTCGGCGATCCGGCGTTGCGCAGCGATCGCGTCGGCGTCGAGCACCGGGTGGGAGTAGTCGTATTCGCCCAGGATCTGGCCCGCGTCGATGCGATCGGTCTGGTTGAGACTGACGAGGATCTGGTGGCGCGAGGGAATCGACTGGAGCTGGTTCATGTGGTACGTGACCGTCGCGGCCGACCCGTCGCCGTCAAGTCGGTAGTTCCAACTCGCCCAGGCGCGGCGCGAGCGCGGCAGGAGACTTGCGTCCGTGTGCAAGACGACCGCGCTGGGTTGGTAGCGGATGGCCCCGAGGATCTCGCGCTCGGCCTCGGTGGGATCGCTCAACAGCGTGAGAGCCTGGTCGCTGTGCGTGGCGAGGACCACGTGGTCGAAGGTCTCGGGTCCGAAGGGATCGCTGTTCACCTCGACGCCGTCGCGGCGCCGCGTCACCTTGGTGACCGACGTGTTCACCCGCAGGCGACGTCCGAGGGGCGCGGCAATCTTCTCGACGTAGGCGCGCGATCCGCCCTCGACGGTGCGCCACTGGGGCCGACCGCCGAGTGAG
>JAJXXB010000219.1 GCA_021781315.1 Actinomycetes bacterium
GAAGGTGTCGCCGCGCGCGTCGGCGAACTCGAGGTTGCGCCCGTCGCCGTCTACAGTTCGCCCCTCGAGCGGGCCCGCGAGACCGCCGCGCCGATCGCTCGCGTGCTCGGACTTCGCACGCGCACCGAGCGCGGTCTTTCCGAGTGCGACTTCGGTGCGTGGACCGGCCAGTCGCTGTCGCGGCTGCGCCGCACGCGCGAGTGGCGCGCCGTCCAACACGCCCCGAGCACGTTCACCTTCCCCGATGGCGAGTCCTTCGCCGCGATGCAGCGACGGATCTGGACGACCATCGAGCGGCTGATCGCGGCCCACGAGGGCGAGACCATCGTGCTCGTCAGCCACGCCGACCCCATCAAGGCCGCGGTCACCTTCGCCCAGGGGGTCCCCCTCGACCTCTTCCAACGCACCATGATCTCGACGTGCTCGGTGAGCGCCATCGCGCTCGGCGGCGAGCCCGTCGTCTTGTGCGTGAACAGCACGGGTTCGCTCGGCCGGGTGGTGGCGTGATGAACTACGTCTTTGACGCCCCCGACAGGGTGATGGTCGGCGCCCACGGCGAGGTCGGCCAGCGTCGGTTCTTGCTCCAGGCGCGCCAGGGCCGGCGCCTCATCGTCGTCAAGTGCGAGAAGCAGCAGCTCGCCGCGCTCGCCGAGTGGATCGCCCAGGTGCTCGACACGATGGGCCGACCGGGCCACCTGCCCGATGAACTCGACCTCGAGGCCGAGTTCGAATCGGACTTCGAGGCCGGCGACATCACGGTCGTCGTCGACGAGGACACCGACACCATCAGCGTCTCGATGGAGTCACGCGAGGGTGAGGACACCCTCGAGCTGACGCTCACCAAGGAGTGGGCCGGCGCGCTCGCCATCGCCGTCACCCGCCTCGTCGAGGCGGGACGGCCCCCGTGCCCGCTCTGCGGCGGCCCCCTCGACCCGCGGGGCCACGACTGCCCGCGCACCAACGGCCACCGCGCGCCGATCGCCTAGCCGTGGAACGCGCCGAGCAGCGCGAGCTCCTGGCCCACGGGGAGATCACGGTCGAGGGCCGCATCGCCGCCTCGTCGAACCAGGCCCTGCTCGTCACCGTTCGCCTCGGCGACGCCCAGGCGAGCGCCTGCTACAAGGCCGAAGCCGGCGAACGGCCGCTCTGGGACTTCCCCGACGGACTGTGGCGCCGCGAAGTCGCCGCCTACGAACTCGACGTGATCCTCGAGACCGACCTCGTGCCCACGACCGTCGCGCGCGACGACGCGCCCTTCGGGCCCGGTTCGCTCCAGTGGTGGGTCGTCGACGCCAACGAGGACCACTACTTCACGCTTCGCGACCGACCCGAGTTCGATCCGTGGTTCGCCGCGCTCGCGGCCTTTGACGTCGTGGCCAACAACGCCGACCGAAAGGCCGGCCACGTGCTCTACGACGGCGTGCGGTGCTGGGCGATCGATAACGGGCTCTGTTTCCACGAAGAGGACAAACTGCGCACCGTCGTCTGGGAGTACGCCGGGCTGGCGGTCGAAGGCGCGCTGCTCGAGCGCATCGACCGCTTCGCGCGCGGCGACGGCGCGTCCCTTCGCCCCTGGCTCGCGCCCCACGAGGTCGCCCTCGCGCTCAACCGCGCGAGCGCGCTCGTCGAGTCGAGTCGCTACCCCACCCCCGACGAGGACCGCGACTGGCCGCCCTACCCGTGGCCGCTGATCTGACGAACGCCATCGACGCCGAGTGCGGCGGGGTCAGCGCTCGGGCGAACCGGTGTCGAGTCGGGCGAGCACCTCGGCGAGGTTCACGCGCAGTGCCGCGAGCAGCACGGCCGCCGGATCCGGTGGACGGCGCACCACGAGCTGGGCGAGCACCTGGTCGGCCGTGACCTGGGTCTTGTGCCGGTTGGGCCTGACGGCGTCCTGGAGCACCTTTTTCGCCGCGGGTGTCAAGCGCAGGCGATCGTTTCTCATGACGGCTCGGATCGTCGGCTCCGTGGGCACGTCGCGCATGGCGAGCGCGGGTGCGTCGATGTCCGACCCGACGCCGAGGGCGCCCAGGGCTTCGTGATCGAGCGCGTCGAGGGCCCGGCGGGCCTGTTGCAGGCTCACGCCCAACACTGCCTCGACCGACGGGTCTTCCAGCAGGGCGAGCACGAGGTGATCGGTGCCGGTACGGCGGTCACCTCGGCGGCGAGACTCTTCGCTGGCGCGCAGGTACACGTTCCAGGGGTGGCGCACCGCCGGGGCCGCGGATTCGGTCGTCACGGCGTCTCCTTCATGTATTTGGCGTGCACGGACTGGCGCGTGACACCGAGCGCGTCGCCGATCTTCTGCCACGACCAGCCCTTCTCGCGCGCCGCCGCCACCTGGTTCGCTTCGACCCGCTCGGCCAGGCGATGCAGCGCCAACGAGGCGCGCAGCCCAACCGCCGGGTCGTCGGACGAAAGGCCCGCGCCGACCGCTTCGATATCCATACCTGTCAATGTAGATTGACAGCGGCAATGTGTCAATCCAGACTGACACGTCGTCGCCACGCCAGCGCGTCAAGCGTTAACAGCTCCGTCGCGCCAGCGCGAGGTGACGGTGGCGCGCGTCGCTCGTTAGAAACGCTCACCAGCGGACATGGAGGGGTGAGCGAAGGAGACCACATGTCCGCCACCACCCGAACCACCCGAGTCGTCGCTGAGGTCGTCGTCGCCATCGCCCTCGTCGTCGTCGGACTCGCGCTCGGCCACGCGCGCTCGGGCGCGGCGGGCACCATTGAGGTGAGCGGCACGGCCAGCGCCTCGGGCGCACCCGACACCGTCGCCTTCTCCATCGGGGTCTCCACGACCGGCGCCTCGACGGCCGCGGCGCTAGCCGCGAACAACCAGCGCACGCGCACGGTCGAGGCGGCCCTGCTCGGCGCGGGCGCGACGAAGTCTGGCCTCGCGACCTCGGGTCTGAACGTCTCGACGGTCACCGACGCCCACGGCCAGGTGACCGGCTATCAGGTCTACGACGAGCTCACCGTGACCAGCCACCGCGTCGCGCGCGCCGGACAGCTCATCGAGGCCGCCCTCGCCGCGGCGGGCAATTCGGCCCAACTCTCGGGTATCACCTACTCGATCACGAACCAGTCGATGGTCTTGGCGCAGGCGCGCGCGAAGGCCATCGCCAACGCCCACCGGGCCGCGGCCCAACTCGCGAGCGCCGCGTCGACGAACCTCGGTGCGGTGCGCTCCATCGTCGACAACGAGAACAACCAGCCCATCGTCGTTCCGGGCTTCACCACCTTCGCCGCGGCCAAGGCCGCCGCGTCGGTGCCCGTCCAGCCCGGGACCCAATCGGTCTCGGTGTCCGTGCGGGTGACCTACTCGCTCGGCTGATAGTCAGGCGCCCGCGCCGTCGACGCTGAGTTCGGGCGCGCCCGACTCGAGGACGATCGCCGTGAAGAGCGAGCCCGCGAAGAAGATCCCCGCCGCCCACCAGAAGGCGATCGAGTACCCGTGCAGCGTCGCCGCGGCCGCGCGCACGCCCGCCGATGCGCCGCTGGCGTGGGCGAGCGCCCGGCCCGACACGGTGACCGCGATGGTGTTGAGTAGCGCCGTTCCGACCGAGCCGCCGATCTGCTGGGACGAGTTCACCATCGCCGAGGCGACCCCGGCCCGCGACGGCGCGACGCCCGCGGTCGCGCTGGCGGTCGCCGGCGCGAAGATCAACCCGAGTCCGAGACCGAGCAAGATGAGCCCCGGCAACACGGTGCCGAAGTAGTTGGCGCGCACGGGCAGTCGGGTCAAGAGCACCATCGAGAGCCCGGCGAGGAGCATCCCCGCGGGGATCAGCGGCCGGGGACCGGAGACCGCGAGGATCCGCGCGCTCGCGAGCATCGCCGAGAACCCGAGGGCGATCACCATCGGCAAGAAGGCGATCCCGGTGCGAAGCGGCGAGTAGCCGAGCTCGCTCTGCAGGTAGTAGGCGAGCAGCAGCGAGACGCCGAAGAACCCCATCATGGTGATGAACAGCGCCACCATCGAGCCGCCGCGGGTGCGCGAGAACACGAGGGGCAGCGCGAGCAGCGGGTGGTCGCTGCGCTGTTGCCACTTGAGAAAGACACCGAGTAGCACCACCCCGGCGACGAGGCTGCCCACGGTCACCACGCTCGCCCACGTGGCGGTCACCGCGTGGGCGAGGCCGAAGACGATCGCGAAGA
>JAJXXB010000229.1 GCA_021781315.1 Actinomycetes bacterium
ACAGCTTCACGAGCTGCGCCTGGTTCTTCGCCGACCCCGGCGAGATCGAGACGGCGATCGTGCTGCGCTACGCGGCCGTCGCCATCGACGCGGTGCGCCGTCTCCTCGGCGAGGACGTCGAGGCGGCATTCGTCGAGCGTCTCGCGCCGGTGCGCTCCACCAACCACGGCATCGCGGGCGAAGCCATCTGGCGCCGCGCCGTGGACCTGGCGCGCACGACCGACGAGCACGTCGGCGCCGCCGCCGCGGCCGAATTCGCGACCTGCGGGTCGGCGGCGCGGACCTCGCGGGGGCACTACGACCTTCACCTCGAGCGACGCGACGACGTGCTGGTCGTCACGACCACGCACCGCCCGACGACCCGGCGGCGCACGGTCGAGTTCAAAGTGCAGCGCGTCGGTCCCCTCGACTGGCGGGTCACGGTCGCCGACGGCCGATCCGGCGACTTTGGCGCGGCCGACTTCGGCGAGGACGTCGTCGCGCGGCTCGCGATGTCCGCCCTCGGCGGGGCGGGCAGCGTCGACGCCGACCAGGCGCTCACCGAGCTCGCGGCCCAGCTGCTCGCCCGACCCGCGACGTCCGAGGACGAGCGGGCCCTCGTCGCCCTCGCCGGGGCCGCGCGCATCGTCTCGCCGATCGGGGAGGCCGCGGTCCGACGGGCCCTGCTCGCGATGGGCGCGACCAGGGGGTCCGGGGGGTGGGGCGAGGACCTCGTCAGGCTCGCCACGGTGCTCGGGCTGGGCCCCACCGGCGGCTGAATGGCCCTGAACCACTAGGTTTGTCCGGATGACTACGCGCTTTGACGGTTCTCGAGACGTGCGCCGGGCGACCGCCCGGCTCGCCCGGCGACTGCCCGAGCCCCTCGAGGACCTCGCGTGGATCTCGTACAACTACCTCTGGTCCTGGACGCCGCGCGGCGAGGACCTCTTCCGGCTGATCGACGACCACCGTTTCACGATGGCCGGCGAGAACCCCGTGCGCTTCCTCTCGAACCTGCCCGAGCGCGACCTGCTGCGCGCTTCGACGAGCCCCGAGGTCCTCGAGGTGCTCGCGGGCGTCGCGCGCGCCATGGAGGCCGAGCTCGCCCGTCCCACGACCGCGGTGCTCGACGGGGGACCGGTCGCCTTCTTCTGCGCCGAGTTCGGCGTGCACCAGTCCCTGCCGGTGTACTCGGGCGGCCTCGGAGTGCTCGCGGGGGACTACCTGAAGGAGACCTCGGACCAAGCCCTCGACGTCGTCGGGATGGGCTTGCTGTACCGGCGGGGCTACGTGCACCAGCGCATGGACCTCACGGGCTGGCAGCACGAGTACTGGCTCGAGGCCAACACCGGCCAACTGCCCGCGGCGCGCGTGCGCGGCGCCAACGGTCTGCCGATCAAGGTGCGCGTGCCGATCTGGGACGGCGACCTCGTCGCGCACGTCTGGCGCGTGAACGTCGGTCGCACGCCGCTCTACCTGCTCGACGCCGAGCTGCCCGAGAACAGCCCCCTCGAGCGGTGGGTGACCGCCCGGCTCTACGAGGGGTCCCACGACGTGCGCCTCGCGCAGTACGCGCTGCTCGGCATCGGCGGGGTGCGCGCGCTCGACGCGATGGGGATCACGCCGGGACTCTTCCACCTCAACGAGGGCCACCCCGCCCTCGCCTCGCTCGAGATCGCCTCGCGCCTGCCGCGCGAGGACGACCGCCCGCGCGACGCGCGCATGGACGCGGTGCGCGAGCGCTTCGCCTTCACGACCCACACGCCGGTGCCGGCCGGCAACGAGACCTACACACCCGACGAGTTCTTCTCGGTGCTCGGCCACACGATCGACTCGATGGGGCTCTCGCGCGAACAGGTGAGCGCGCAGTCGCGCATCGACCCGGCGTCACTCGCCGGGCCGCTCGGTTTCTCGCCGCTCGCGATCCGCAGCTCGCGCAGCACGAATGGCGTCTCGCGCCGCCACGGCGAGGTCGCCCGGGACATGTGGCAGCCGCTCTTTCCCGGCACGTCGGCCGCGGACGTGCCGATCACCTCGGTGACCAACGGCGTGCATCTGCCGACCTGGATGTCGCCCACGATGCGCGGGCTGCTCGACGGCTTCCTCGGGCCGGACTGGGAGCGCCACGCGAACGATTCCGCGATGTGGCAGCACGTCGACGAGATTTCCGACGTCGACCTGTGGGCCGCGCGCACCGCCATGCGCCAGCGCCTGATCGAGATGGTCCGCAGCCGCACCGTCGTCGACCGGCTCGCCCGCGGCGAGGACGTCGACTTCGCGGCCTCGGCCGGCAGCGCCTTCGACCCGGCCTACCTGACGATCGGCTTCGCCCGACGCCTCGCCACCTACAAGCGGCTCGACCTGCTCTTTCACGACACCGACCGCCTGCGCACGATCATCGACCACGAGCAGGGCGCGCAGTTCGTCATCGCGGGCAAGGCCCACCCGAACGACGACGACGCGAAGACCGTCGCGCGCAACGTCTTCACGCTGAACCGCAGCCTCGACCTGCCCAACACCGTGGTCTTCCTCGAGGACTACGACATGACCGTCGCGCCGACCCTCGTCGCGGGCTGTGACGTCTGGCTCAACCTGCCCCGGCCCCCCATGGAGGCGAGCGGCACGAGCGGCATGAAGGCGGCGATGAACGGCTGTCTCAACCTGAGCGTACTCGACGGCTGGTGGAGCGAGGGCTACAACGGCCAGAACGGCTGGGCGATCGACGGCACGACGCTCGAGGACCGGGCGGCCCAGGACGAGCGCGACGCGACCGCCCTCTACGACCTGCTCGAGCACGAGGTGCGCCCGACCTTCTTCGCGCGCGACGCCAATGGGATCCCCGTCGCGTGGATCGCGATGATCCGCGCGTCACTGCGCAGCCTCGCGCCGACCTACAGCACGGCGCGCATGCTCGCCGACTACCGCGAGCGGATCTACAGCCCGACGCGGTAGCGCGCGTTAGGCCCGGGGCGGGAACGCGTACTCGGGGCGCTGGCCGGCCTTGATCTCCTCGCGTACGAGGAACTGGGCGAGCGGCAGGTCCTCGGCGTGGGTGACCCCGATGCAGC
Source organism: Actinomycetes bacterium (assembly GCA_021781315.1). The sequence goes on from JAJXXB010000229.1 coordinate 3,048, forward strand.
GCGAACTCGTCAACAGGGCATCCACCACCATCCCGTGGTTCGCCATCGCGTCGGCGACGAAGGTGGGCAGCAGGACCTCGGGGTCGCCGTCGCGATAGGCGGCCATCGCGGCGTGCATCAGCGGCCAGACCGCGGGCTGGAAACCCCAGAGGTTCATCGAGACCCGCATCGACGGGTCGAGGTAGTAGGGCGAGAGGTCGTCGTCGGCCGCGAGCCCCTCGGGCGTGAAGTGGACGTTACGCCGCTCGACGATCTTGACGAGCCGGCCGTCGACGATCTCGCACGACCCGCGCGAGACGGGCAGGTCCCCGACGAGGGAGTTCTCGAGCTCGTAGGCGACCAGGCAGTTGTTCGGACTCGACGACAGGTGCGCACAGAGCGACTCGAAGGCGTCGCGACCGTAGAGGTCGTCGGCGTTGGAGACGGCGAAGGGCGTCGCCGGATCGATGAGGGGCTCGGCCGTCAGCACGGCGTCGACCGTGCCGCGCAGCTTGTCCTGGAAGGCGAAGGAGACCCGGTGGTCCTCGGGCCAGAACTTCGCGACGTGGGCCTGGATCGTCGGACCGGTGTCGTGGTTGATCACGATCACGATCTCGTCGAAGCCCCCGGCGATCGCGTCGGCGGCGATCATGTCGATCACGCCCTCGCCGTGACGGCCGATGGGGGCGAGTTGCTTCAAGCCGCCGTAGCGGCGGGCCCGTCCTGCGCCCAGTATGACGAGGGTTGGCCCGCTCACGTTCTCAAACGTAACCACTGGGCTGTGATGCGTCAACGTCCATTTGACCTTCGTTGCGTGAATTCTCTCGGCCGCTGCCGTCACGCTGCGTTCAGAACACCGCCGGCGTCCGTCACGCCGGCTTGCGCCCCCAGGCCGAGACGAGCGGCGAGGTCGCGAGGTCGAGCTGACCGCTGACGACGGCACGCAGGTGTCGCTCGATCTCTTCGGGTGTGGCGAGTCCGTGTTCGATCAGTTGATCGCGGATCTGCTCGATCGTCGCTCGCTCGAGTTCGTCACACGCTGGGCCACCCATGGGAAAGTACGCGTCGGACTGCACCTCGACGAGGCCAGCCCTGCGCAGCAGGCGCGGCAGCGTCCGGCCGAAGGCGAGGTC
>JAJXXB010000093.1 GCA_021781315.1 Actinomycetes bacterium
TATGAGTCGGGGTCCCGTTGCGAGCCGCCGACGTGACGACCCACATGGCCAGCGTCGCTGGTCAAGGTTCTAGCCTAGCAGGACCGAGGCCTCCGGCGAGAAATTGGCGAAAACTTCCACGCTGGCCACGACGTCACGCTCGATCTGGGCCACCAGCTCCGCCACGTCGGCGAAGACCTGCTCGCCGCGCAGCCGGCTGAGAAACGCGACGTCCAAGGTGGCGTCGTAGAGGTCGCCCCCGTAGCCGACCACGTGGACCTCGACCAGGAGAGCCCCGTCGTCGTAGAACTGGGGCCGCGTACCCACCGAGATCGCGGCCGGCCACCAGCGCCGGTCCGGCAGGCGCGCCGCGCCGGCGTAGATGCCCGTCGCGGGCAGCTGCTGGCGCGCGCGCAGCGCCACGTTGGCCGTGGGGAATCCCAGGTCGGCGCCGCGGGCGTCGCCGTGGGTCACCTCGCCGCGCAACACGAAGGCGCGTCCGAGGATGACCCCGGCGCGCTCGACGTCGCCCTCGTCGAGGGCCCGGCGCACGGCGGTAGAACTCCAGCGCTGCCCGTCGCCGAAGAGGACACTGGGTGCGACGGTGAATCCCCAACGCTCGCCCTCGCGGGCTAAGAGTTCGACGTCGCCCGAACGCCCCGCGCCGAAGCGAAAGTCCTGGCCGACCACGACCTCGAGGGCGCCGAGCTCGCCCACGAGCACCCGTTCGACGAAGTGCTCGGCGTGTTCGTGCGAGACGCGGTGGTCGAAGTCGAGGATGCGCACGCGATCGACCCCGAGCGCCTCAAGTCCCTCGAGGCGCTGTTCCAGAGTGCCCAACAAGAGCGGCGCGTGCTCGGGGTCGAGGACCTCGGCCGGGTGCGGATCGAAGGTGACGACGCTGGCGAGCGCGCCGTGGGCGCGCGCGCGAGAGATGACCTGGTCGATCACGCGCTGATGACCGCGGTGCAGTCCGTCGAACACGCCGATCGTCACGACGCTCGGCGTCTCGTCGATGCGAGCATCGGCGTCGTGGACGACGATCACGGGGCCAACCTACCGGCCACTACGCATCCTCGGCGACGACGAGCGCCGGCGCGTAGCCCTCGCCGCGGCGCTCGAGCACCGCGACCAGGTTGCCCTTCGCGTCGAGCGCGGCCACCTCGGGGGCGTGCGCCGTCACCCTCAGTCGCTGGCCGTGACGGGCCTGGCGAACCTGATCGTCGTCGAGGCTCACGCGCTCTAAGTGCGTCACGAAGGAGAGTGACGGCAAGATGCAGCGATCGGGATCCCCGGCGATCTCCTCGAGGGAATGCGCGTCGTCGACCCGGTGATCTCCGCTCGCGACGCGCCTTAGGGCCACCAGGTGGCCCAGAGTGCCCAGACGCTCGGCGAGGTCGCTCGCGAGCACGCGGACGTAGGTGCCGACCGAGCACGTGACGACGAAGTCCCAGCGCGAGGGGTCCGGCGTCGGCGTGAGGACAAAGGAGTCCACGGTGATCGCGCGGGCCGCGCGCTCGACGACCTCGCCACGGCGCGCCAGGTCATAGAGCCGCTCGCCGCCGTGGTGGACGGCCGAGACCATCGGTGGCACCTGCTGCTGATCCCCGGTGAGGGTCGCCACGGCGGCGTTGACCGACGTCACGTCGAGCTCGGGTACCGCCGCGCGCGCGACGACCGCGCCGTCGGCGTCGAGTGAGTCGGTGGCCAGGCCGAAGAGGATCGTGCCGGTGTAGGTCTTGTCGCGACCTTGGGCGAAGCGGATGAGACGCGTGGCCGGGCCGACCGCGAGGATCAAGAGTCCCGTGGCCATGGGATCGAGAGTCCCGGCGTGGCCGACGCGACGCTCCCCCAGGATCCGGCGCAGGCGGGCGACGACGTCGTGGCTGGTCAGTCCCGCCGGCTTGTCGACGAGGACCATCCCACTACGCGTCGTCATGGGCCTGGCGGCGCAGGATCTCCTCGATGGCCTCGCCGCTTCGCACCGCCGGGTCGGCGGCGAAGGAGAGCTTGGGCGTGCGCTTGAGGCGCGTCTGGGCGTTGACCGAGGCCTGGATCGCCGCACGGTGCTCGACGAGGGCCTCGTGGGCGTCGGCGCTCAGCGAGTCGAAGTACACCGTCGCCTGACGCAGGTCCGGCGAGGTGTCCACCCCGGTCACCGTCATCAGCTCGAGGCGCTCGTCGAAGTCGGCGAGGCGCACCAGCTCGTCGGAGATGACCTCGCGCAGGATCTGGTTGACCCGTGCCGATCGCGGGTAGGGCTGATGTGAGCCGGTGGCCACGACTACGCCGTGCGCGGGATCTCGCGCTCTTCGAAGGTCTCGATGATGTCGCCCTCTTTGAGGTCCTGGTAGTCCGAGAGGCCGATGCCGCACTCGTAGCCCGCCTGGACCTCGCGCGCGTCGTCCTTGAATCGCCGCAGCGACGTGATCGAACCCTTCCAGATGATCACACCCTCGCGCAGGAAGCGAACCTTGGAGCCGCGAGTGATGACCCCGTCGCGCACGAAGCAGCCCGCGATGGCGCCGATCTTGGGCACGCGGAAGACCTCGCGCACCTCGGCCTCGCCGGTGACGATCTCCTCGAAGACCGGGGTCAGCAGGCCCAGCATGGCGCCCTCGATCTCCTCGATCAGCTTGTAGATGATCTCGTAGGTGCGAATCTGCACGCTCTCGGACTCGGCCAGCTCGCGGCTGCGACGATCCGGGCGCACGTTGAAGCCGATGATCGTCGCCCCGGAGGCCTTGGCCAGCTGCACGTCGTTCTCGGTGATGCCGCCCACGCCGCGGTGCACGAGGACGAGCTTGACGTCCTCGCGCTCGAGCTTGCGCAGCGACTCGGTGCAGGCCTCGAGCGAGCCCTGCACGTCGGCCTTCAAGACGACGTTGAGCGTGGCCGTCTCGCCGCGCTGGATCTGCTCGAAGAGGTCTTCGAGTCGCGCCCCACTCGCCGAGGCGATCGGCTGGTGTCCGATCAGGCGCACGCGCTGGGCGCGCGCCTCGGCTAGGGAGCGCGCGTGCGCGAGGTCGTCGGCGACGCGCATTTCGTCGCCGGCGAGCGGCGGCTCGGAGAAGCCGAGGATCTGCACCGGCGTGGAGGGACCAGCCGTCTTGATCGGCTTGCCCTGGTCGTTGATGAGTGCCTTCACCTTGCCGTAGGCGGCGCCGGCGACCACGGGGTCGCCGACGGCGAGCAGGCCCTTTTGGACCATCACGGTCGCCACCGGGCCCCGGCCGACCTCGAGGTTGGCCTCGAGGACCGTGCCCATGGCCCGTCCCGTCGGGCGGGCGGTCAGTTCAGCGAGCTCGGCGACGAGCAGCACCTGTTCGAGCAGGTCGTCGATGCCCAGGTTCTGCAACGCGGAGATCTCGACGCAGATGGTGTCGCCGCCCCACTTCTCGGGCACCAGACCGTGCTCGGAGATCTGCTGGAGGACCCGGTCGGGGTTGGCGTCGGGTCGGTCGATCTTGTTCACCGCGACGATGACGGGCACCTGGGCGGCCTTGGCGTGGTTGATCGCCTCGACCGTCTGGGGCATGACTCCGTCGTCGGCGGCGACCACCAAGATGACGATGTCGGTCACCTTGGCCCCGCGCGCGCGCATCGCCGTGAAGGCCTCGTGGCCCGGCGTGTCGAGGAAGGCGATGGACTTGTTGTGCCACTTGACCTGGTAGGCGCCGATGTGCTGGGTGATGCCACCCGCCTCGCCGGCGACGACGTTGGTCTTGCGGATCTGGTCGAGCAGCTTGGTCTTGCCGTGGTCGACGTGGCCCATGACGGTGACGACCGGCGGGCGCGGCACGGCCGGGATCTCGTCGTCGAGGTCGTCCTCGTCAAAGAACTTGGCCAACAGCGCGGCCTCTTGCTGCTCGCCCGGGTCCACCAGGCGCACCGCGGCGCCGACTTCGGCGGCGTAGAGCTCGATCATGTCGTCACTGAGGGCCTGGACGGCGGTGACGATCTCGCCCTGGAGGAACAAGAAGCGGATGATGTCGGCCGCGCTGCGATTGAGCTTGGGCCCGACGTCCTTCGCGGTCGAACCACGCTCGATGATGATCTCGCCCTCGGGCACGGGGGCGCTCGAAGGCGCCCACGTCGTCATCTGGGTCGGCTCGAGCTCTTCCATGTTGCG
>JAJXXB010000001.1 GCA_021781315.1 Actinomycetes bacterium
GATCGAGGACAATTTCTCGTTGGCGCGTCTCGGATTTGCCCGGGGGGCGAGCGTGATTCGCGTGCCGGCTAAATCCTGACTTAATTGGTCGGCATTACGGTACACTGCGCCTCAGTGAGTAGAGAGGGTTCCCATGAAGATCGCCGATGACATCACCAAGCTGGTGGGCCACACGCCCCTAGTGCGTCTCCAGCGCCTCGGCCACGGCACGGGCGCGGACCTGCTCGTCAAGCTCGAGTACTTCAACCCGGCCCACAGCGTGAAGGACCGCATCGGGGTGGCGATGGTCGACGCCGCCGAGAAGGCCGGTCGCATCACGCCCGAGACGATCCTGCTCGAGCCCACGAGTGGCAACACCGGCATCGCGCTCGCGATGGTCGCGGCCGCGCGCGGGTACCGGTGCGCGTTCACGATGCCCGAGACGATGTCGGTTGAGCGCCGCGCGCTGCTTCGTGCCTACGGGGCCGAATTGATTCTCACTCCGGGCAGCGAGGGGATGGGCGGAGCCATTGCCCGCGCGAACGAACTCGCGGCGAGCGACTCGCGCTACTTCATCCCCCAGCAGTTCGAGAATCCGGCCAACCCGCAAGTCCACCGTGACACCACCGCCGAGGAGATCTGGGAGGACACCGAGGGAACGGTGGACATCTTCGTCGCCGGCGTGGGCACCGGCGGCACCATCACCGGCGTGGGCGAGGTCCTAAAGGCCCGCAAGCCCTCGGTGCAGGTCATCGCGGTCGAGCCCGCGTCTTCGCCCGTGCTCTCGGGCGGCGCCAAGGGACCCCACCCGATCCAGGGGATCGGGGCGGGCTTCGTGCCCGCGATCCTCAACGTCGAGGTCATCGACGAGGTCGTGACCGTCGCGAACGACGACGCCTTTGACACCGCCCAGCGCGCGGCCCGCGAGGAGGGCCTCCTCGTGGGCATCTCCTCGGGAGCGGCCCTGTGGGCGGCGATCCACGTCGCCCAGCGCCCCGAGAACGCGGGCAAGCGCATCGTCACCATCGTTCCCTCCTTTGGCGAGCGCTACCTCTCGACCGCCCTCTTCGCCGGGCTCACCGACTGATGTGGGCGGCGCTTCGCTCCGACTGTGAGGCGGCGCTCGCGCGAGACCCCGCGGCGCGCTCGAGTCTCGAGGTCGCCCTCACCTACCCCGGGGTGCACGCGATCTGGGCCTACCGATTCGCGCACCTGCTCTGGCTGCGCCACGCGCGTCTGGGCGCGCGCGTCGTCTCCTCGCTCGCGCGCGTGCTCACCGGCGTCGACATCCATCCCGGTGCCCAGCTCGCGCGCGGCGTCTTCATCGATCACGCGATGGGCGTGGTGATCGGCGAGACGGCCGAAGTTGGCGAGGACGTCACCATCTACCAGGGGGTCACCCTGGGTGGCACGAGTCTCAACCGAGGTAAGCGCCACCCAACCATCGGGGCGGGCACGATCATTGGCGCGGGCGCGAAGGTTCTGGGCCCGATCACGATCGGCGAGAACTGTCGCATCGGCGCCAACGCCGTCGTTCTCAAGTCGGTGCCGGCGGGATCGGTGGTGGTGGGCGTGCCCGGGCGTATCACGACACGAAACCGTCCGCGCCCGAGCGACTCCGCCGACCTTGATCGAGAGATGATGGGGCTGCACCTCGAAGACCTGCACGAGCGCCTCGCTCACTTAGAGGGACACGTCGGCCACGACCACTCCACGCGCGCGCGCTCGGGCGAGGACTTCTCGATCTAGGCTGGGCGTCACGCCGGCACCGCGGCGCGATAGAATACCCCCCAGGGTATATAGCGAAGGAGCCGCATGGCCACCGTTACGGCAACCAAAGACAATTTCGACGAACTGATGGCCTCCAAGGACATCGTCCTGGTGGACTTCTGGGCGGCGTGGTGCGGACCGTGCCGCGCCTTCGCACCCACCTTCGAGAAGGCGTCCGAAGCCCACCCGGACATGCTCTTCGCCAAGGTCGACACCGAGGCCCAGCAGGAGCTCGCCGCCGCGTTCTCCATCATGTCGATTCCGACGCTGATGGTGCTGCGCGAGAACGTCATCGTCTACATGGAGGCGGGCGCGTTGCCCGAGAAGTCTCTGGTCGAACTCATCACGAAGGTGAGCGAGCTCGACATGGCCGACATCCACCAGCGCATCGCCGAGCGCGAGGCCGCCGCGAAGTAGGTGTGACTTTCGGCCCCCGCCGGGGCTGATCAGGCTCCGTAGGCTACGTAGCGAAGACGCGGCGATGTTGGTATCGCCGCTCGAGGCGGGCCTATGTTTCAGATTCGAATCCACGGTCGAGGGGGCCAGGGGGTCGTCACCGCGGCCGAGATCCTCTCGGTGGCCGCCTTCACCGAGGGGCGCCACGCCCAGGCCTTTCCGAGCTTTGGCTCCGAGCGCACCGGCGCGCCCGTCGTCTCGTACTGTCGGCTCGACGATCACGAGATTCGCACGCGCGAACCGGTCGTGGTGCCCGACGCTCTGATCATCCAAGACGTCACGCTCGTCCACCAGGTCGACCTCTTCGCGGGGCTCGCGAGCGCGGGATATGTCCTCATCAACACGTCGCGCCCGGTCACCGATCTCGCGATCGATGACTTTCTCGCGCGCTTTCGCGGCACGGTCGCCACGTGCCCGGCCACCGAACTCGCGCTCGAGCACCTCGGTCGACCACTGCCCAACGCGGCCCTCCTCGGCGGCTTCGCCGCGCTGACGGGTCAGGTGAGCCAGGGCGCACTCGATGAGGCCATTCGTCAACGCTTCGCGGGCGCGCTGGGAGACAAGAACTGCGCGGCGGCCCACGCCGCCTATGACGTCGTACGAGGAGGGGTCAGTGCTCGCCCAGCTTGAGGGATCCAAGGCCATCGCCGAGACGGTTGCGCGTTGTCGACCCGAGGTGGTGTGCGCCTACCCGATCTCACCCCAGACTCACATCATCGAAGCCATCGGGGTGAAGGTAAAGGGGGGCGAGCTCGCGCCCTGTGAGTTCATCAACGTCGAGAGCGAGTTCGCGGCGATGTCGGTCTCCATCGGCGCCTCGGCGGCCGGCGCGCGCGCCTACACGGCCACCGCGAGCCAGGGCCTGCTCTTCATGCTCGAAGCCGTCTACAGCGCGGCGGGGCTGGGTCTGCCCATCGTCATGACCCTCGCCAACCGAGCGATCGGCGCGCCGATCAACATCTGGAACGACCACTCCGACGCGATGGCCGCACGCGACACGGGTTGGATCTTGCTCTTCGCCGAGTCGAACCAGGAGGCGGCCGACCTGCACGTGCAGGCCTTTCGCATCGCCGAGACCCTCTCGGTGCCGGTCATGGTCTGCATGGACGGCTTCATCTTGACCCACGCTGTCGAGGGTGTGGACGTCCCCGATCAAGACGCGGTCGACGCGTTCTTGCCCCCCTTCGTGCCGCGTCAGATCCTCGACCCCGACGAGCCGGTCTCCATCGGGGCCATGGTCGGTCCCGAGGCGTTCGAGGAGGTGAAGTACCTCGCGCACTTGCGCCAGCTCGACGCCCTCGAGCTGATACCGCGAGTGGCGAGTGACTTCGCGACGCACTTCTCGCGCGACGCGGGAGGGCTCGTGCGCGGATACCGCCTCGAAGACGCCGACGTCGTGGTGCTCGCCATGGGCTCGGTGCTGGGGACGTTGAAGGACGCGATCGACTTGCGCCGCGCGGCGGGTGAGAAGGTCGGCGCGCTCGGCGTCGTCACCTTTCGACCCTTCCCCGAAGCGGCGGTCGCCCGCGCGCTGGAAAACGCCACGCGCGTCGTCGTGCTCGAAAAGGCGTTCAGTCCGGGCGGGCGCGGCGTGTTGGCCAGTGACGTCGCTCTCGCCGCGCCGGAGAAGCCCCTCGCGAGTGTCATCGCCGGCCTCGGTGGTCGGCCCATCACCCGGGCGAGTCTCGAGACGATGATCGCCGCAGCCGTGGCCAACACCCTGGCGCCCGTGACGTTCCTCGATCTCGACGAGGGGGCCGTCGCGACCGAGCGCGCGCGCTTGGGGGCGTCGTGACGCGCCGGCCCGTTCGCTTCTACCAGGTGGGCAGCTTCGCCGTGGGC
>JAJXXB010000146.1 GCA_021781315.1 Actinomycetes bacterium
ACCCGCACAACTTCACCGACCGGATCATCCGACCGGGCGACCAGGCCTTCTTCGACATCATCCACTCCTACAACGGCTATCGCACCTGTTACTACCGCACGATGTCGGTGGGCAGCGCGACGCCGGTCCAGCACGACGCCTACACCCAGGCGCGCGAGTGGATGGACAAGGCCATCGACCTGGTGGCCCCGGGGGTCGGCACCGACGAGATCGCGCGGGCCTGGCCGGCCGCGACCGAGTTCGGCTTCGCCGACGAGATGGCGGCCTTCGGCCTGCAGTTCGGCCACGGTCTGGGACTGGGCTTGCACGAACGCCCGGTGATCAGCCGGCTCAACTCCTTGAAGGATCCCATCGAGCTACAGGTCGGCATGGTCTTCGCCCTGGAGACCTACTGCCCGGCGAGCGACGGGATATCGGCCGCGCGCATCGAGGAGGAGATCGTCGTCACCGAGAACGGCCCGGCGATCCTGACCAAGTTCCCGGCCCAAGAGCTCATGATCGCGAACAAGTACTAGGAGAGACATGACGACGACCGCCCTCGACCTATCCGCGAAGATCGCGCTCTATCGCACGCAGTACGAGCTGCGCCTCTTCGAGCAGCGCGCCTACGACCTGTTCTTGGAGAACCTGGTGAAGGGGACCAGCCACCTGGGACTGGGCCAGGAGGCCATCGCGGCCGGCGTGGCCGCGGCCATGAAGCCCGGCGACTGGACCTTCGCCACGTATCGCGGCCACAACCACACGCTGGCGCGCGGCGTGCCCATGACCCCGGTGCTCGCCGAGCTGCTCGGGCGCACCAACGGCCTGATGGCCGGCAAGGGCGGCTCGATGCACTTGACCAGCGTCGAGCACGGCATGATGGGCAGCTACGCGATCATCGGGGCGCACCTGCCGATCGCCTGCGGCGCGGCCTGGAGCGCGAAGTACCGCGGGACCGACCAGGTCGCGGTGGCCTTCTTCGGCGACGGCACCACCAACATCGGCGCCTTCCACGAGGCGCTCAACTTCGCGGTGATCTGGGACCTGCCGGTCGTCTTCGTCTGCGAGAACAACCTCTGGATGGAGTACACGCGCACGAGCGAGGTGACGGCCGTCGCCAACCCGGCGGCCGATCGCGCGAGCGCCTACGGACTTGAGTCGATCATCGTCGACGGCAACGACGCCGACGCGGTCTTTGACGTGGCGAGTGCCGCCATCGAGCGCGCGCGCGCCGGACACGGGCCCTCGATGATCGAGGCCAAGACGTATCGTCACGGCGGCCACAGCCGGGCCGATCCGGGCAAGTACCGCCCCGACGAGGAAGTGAAGGAGTGGCTCGCGAAGGACCCGATCCACCTCTACCGCGCGCGCCTGGTGGATCTGGGCGTGAGCGTCGAGGAGATCGACGCGATCGAGGCCGCGGCGCTCGCCGCGGTGGACGCGGCCACCGAAGAGGCCAAGGCCGGCGCCACGCCGGGAGAAGACCTGTTGATGAAGGACGTCTGGGCGGATGGAGGATCCTCATGGCGCAACTGACCTTTCGAGAAGCGATCGCCCGGGGCATCGCCCAGGAGATGCGCCGCGACGAGTCTGTCGTCTTCCTCGGTGAGGACGTCGCCGCGGCCGGCGGCGTGTTCAAGGGAACGGTCGGACTCTTAGAGGAGTTCGGGCCCCTGCGCGTGCGCGACACGCCGATCAGCGAGCAGGCGATCCTGGGCGCGGCCATGGGCGCGGCGATGACGGGCCTGCGCCCGGTCGCCGAGATCATGTTCGCGGACTTCTTCGCCGTGTGCTGGGACATCGTGGTCAACGAGATCGCCAAGAGCCGCTACATGACCAACGGGCAGATGACCTTTCCCCTCGTGATCCGCTCGGGCAACGGCGGCGGGCTGCGCTTTGGCGCTCAGCACTCCCAGGACGTCTCGAACTGGGCGATGATGATCCCCGGTCTGAAGGTCGTGGTGCCCTCCAACGCGCTCGACGTGATCGGCCTCATGGCCGCGTCGATCCGCGACGACGACCCCGTCATCTTCCTCGAGTCCAAGGCCCTCTACGCCTCGAAGATGGAGGTGCCCGACACCGACGTCGTCGACACGTTGGGCAGCGCCAAGGTGCTGCGCAAGGGCGGCGACGCGACGATCGTGGCGCTGGGGCTCATGGTGCCGCGCGCTCTCGCCGCCGCCGAGGAGTTGGCGGCTAACGGCATCGACTGCACGGTCGTCGACGTGCGCAGTCTGGTTCCTCTCGACACCCAGACGATCCTGCGCGAGGTGGCGGCCACCGGCCGCCTCTTCACCGTGGAGGAGAACCCGCGCCTGTGCGGCTGGGGCGGCGAGCTGTCCTCGATCGTCACCGAGGAGATCTTCTACGACCTCGACGGGCCGACCATGCGCATCACGACGCCGCACATCCCCCTGCCGGCGGCCGACGCGTTGGAGGACATGGCCCTGCCGTCGGTCGAGCGCATCGTCTCGACCATCGAAAAGGCGATGAACTCCTAGCGCAACCTCGCGCGACAGACGTTGGAACGTGCGGGCCGGGGAAGGCTCAGACCTCGCCGGGCGGATTCTTGCACGGTCCCAGTGGTTCGCGCGACATCGAGAAGAGACCAGATCCAGCGTGCAAGAGGTGCCAGTCGGGCTGGTAGGTGACTCGGCGTGACGCCAGCGCCTCCTCTAGTCGAAATGGGTCGTGGTTCCACAGGCGGAACTCTTTCGAGTCGTGCGCCAGGATGACGAGTCCCGTCTCCTCGAGTCGCACGAGCCGTAGTGACACCGTCGGTCCAGGATGTTCGAGGGACTTCTTCGCCTGGATCCAATGGGGGCAGTGCCCCGGTAGGTAGGACGCGCAGGGCGTTGGCTGACGAAGTGATGCCATGGTGTCTCCCATCGCATGGCGTTCGCACCGTTTCCTCTCGGCTGGTTGCGGCGACGTCGTTGGGCCATGTCCCTCGGTCGCTCCTGATGTTGGGACGATGGTATCTCGTCAGTGTGCGGCGACGTCGACGAGCGCGAAGCCCGGGGTCATCCGACGTGATCCGTCGAAGTTGATGACGAACGCCTCGTAGTGCGCGACGTGTTCGAGTCGCTCGAGCACCGCTTCGCCCCCGACGCAGAGCGCCGTCGCGAAGGCGTCGGCGAGCGCGGGATCGGGTCCCGTCACGCTGGCGCTCGCGACTGCGCTCTCGCGCACCTGGGTGTGGGGGTTGAGCAGGTGGCTGCCGCGCTCGTAGGTGCCCGAGGTGGCGAGCGCGCCGTCCAGGGCGACGATCGCCGCGAGCGTGCCCGGCGCGGCCGGGTCGGCGATGCCCGCGCGAAAGCCCTGCCCGGGGGCGACGACGCCGTGGCTCGCGAGGTCGCCGGCCGCGTTCACGAGAGCGCCGTCGGTGCCGGCGGCCACGAGCACGGTGAGGGCCTTGCCGGCGGCCCAGCCCTTCACGAGTCCGGTCGGGTCGACGCCGCCGGGCATCGCCCAGGGGTCGAACCAACCCGCCATCTTCTCGCGGGCCTCGCGACAGAGGTCGAGCACTTCGGCGACCTCGGGCGGCGCCTCGCCGAGGGCCATCTCGCCGCGGCGCAGCCGCGACACCGGGCTCTCGGGACGGTAGGTGGAAAAGACCCGGTCGACCTCGCGCAGGACGTGCTCGGCCTCGTCGAAGTAGGGGCGGGCACGCGTCATGTCAAGTCCGTCGGCGTGAAAGAGGCTGAGGGTCACGACGGTGCCCATCACCTCGACCTCGACGGTGAGGCTCACTTGATGCCCAGCTTGGTGAGAGCCCCCTGGAGCGACATCTTGAAGCCAGCGCTCGTGTAGGAGGCCCCCGAGACGCCCTGGATGTTGGCGTTCTGCACGGCCATGGCCTGGGACTCGAGCTGGGGGATCGACATCTGGTCGATGGACTGGCTGAGGGGGTTGCCGCCGTCGTTGATCGACTTGATGGTGACCTTCTCCACCTTGGTGCCCGCGGCCGTGACCTTGACCGAGAGGACGCCGAAGTAGTAGTTGACGAGCGGGCCGGTTGCGCTGTGCACGCCCGTCGAGACGGGGGTCACCTG
>JAJXXB010000278.1 GCA_021781315.1 Actinomycetes bacterium
GCTGGTGCGCGTGGGCCGCACGCACGTGCTCTGCACGGCCTCGGTGGAGACCGACGTGCCGCGCTGGCTGCGCGGCACCGGCAAGGGATGGGTCACCGCCGAGTACTCGCTTCTGCCGGGTTCGACGCCGGACCGCGCCGGCCGCGAGGCGGCCAAGGGTAAGCAGTCGGGTCGCACGCAGGAGATCCAGCGTCTCATCGGGCGCTCGCTGCGCACGGTGACGCGACTGGATCTCTTGGCCGATATCTCGATCACCGTCGACTGCGACGTGCTCCAGGCCGACGGTGGGACGCGCACCGCCGCCATCTGCGGAGGCTACGTGGCCCTGCACGACGCGATCACGCGCCTGGTCCAGTACGGCCAGATCGCCGAGCACGCGCTGACTGACCTCGTGGCCGCGACGTCCGTGGGCGTTGTGGGCGGGGTGGCGATGCTGGACCTGCCCTACGAGGAGGACTCGCGTGCCGACACGGACATGAACGTCGTGATGACCGGCGACGGCCGCTTCGTCGAGGTCCAGGGCACCGCGGAGAATGTCGCTTTCACGCGCGACGAACTCGATGAACTGTTGGACCTGGCGAGCGGGGGCATCGCGGCTATTCACGCGGCCCAGCGCGAGGTGCTCGCGACGCCGCCGGCACCACGCGCCCGATGAGGGCCTTCGTCCTCGCCACGGCCAACCCGCACAAGACCGAGGAGATGGCCGCGGTGCTCTCCGCGCTGGGCATCGACGTGATCGCCCGTCCGGGTCACGTCGGCGAGGTGGACGAGACGGAGGACACCCTCGAGGGCAACGCGCTCTTGAAGGCGCACGCGCTGGCGCACGCGACCGGTCAGGTCGCGATCGCCGACGACACGGGACTGTTCGTCGACGCCCTGGACGGTCGACCCGGCGTGTTCAGCGCGCGCTACGCGGGAGAGTCCGCCACCTACGCCCAGAACGTTGACAAGCTGCTCGCCGAGATGGCGATGGTCGAGGATCGGCGCGCCCAGTTTCGCACCGTGATCGCTCTGGTCTCCCCGGAGGGCGACGAGCTGGTGGTCGAGGGCGTCCTCGACGGGGCGATCACTCGCGAGCCGCGCGGGGAGAACGGCTTTGGCTACGACCCCGTCTTCGCCCCGGACGACGCGCCCGGCCGCACGCTCGCCGAGCTCTCGGCGAGCGAGAAGAACAGCCTCTCGCACCGCGCCCGCGCCCTGCGAGTCCTGGCTGAGAAGCTCGCCGCCGAGCCGCGCCGCTTCTAGCAAGTACCCGTAGGCTGGCCCCGTGACGACGACGGACCTGCCGATGTTCCCCCTGGGAATGGTCGTCTTCCCCCATCAGGTCGTGGGCCTGTGCGTCTTTGAAGAGCGCTACCAGGTGATGCTCAACGACCTGTCCGACGACGTGTTCGGCACGTGCCTGATCTCGCGCGGATCCGAGATCGGCGGGGGAGATGAGCGCACGTCGGTCGGTACGGTCGTGCAGATCCTCGACTCGCGGCGCGTCGCCAACGGCCAGACGCTTCTCATGGTCGAGGGAACGAGCTGCGTCGAGGTCTCGCAGTGGCTCGCTGACGCGCCCTACCCGCGCGCGACGGTGCGCACTCGCAGCGACGAGAACGAGGTTGATCTGTCGCTGCTGGCCTACGCCGAGTCGGCCGTCAAGTCGCTGCGGGCTCTCCAGAGCGAGGTCCACACCGACGTGTGCCTACGCCGCGACTGTGAGATGGACGCCGATCCGCTCGTGCGCAGTTGGCAGTTGTGCGCGCTGACGCCGATGTCGGTGCTCGATCAGTTCGCGATGATGAACATCGCCAACGTCAATGACCGTTTGCGGATGTTGGCCGAGGTCTGCTGCGAGCGCTACGGCGACTACCAGCGGCTGCTGGCCCTCGACGCGCCTACGCGATTTCGTCCCTAGCGGACGTCGATCAGGTCCACCACGAAGATCAGCGTCTCGCCGGGGGCGATGACGCCACCGGCGCCCCGATCTCCGTAACCGAGGTGCGCGGGGATGACCAGGCGTCGCCGCCCGCCGACGCGCATGCCGACGACCCCTCGGTCCCAGCCCGCGATGACGTAGCCGGCGCCGAGGGGGAAGTTGAACGTGTCCCCTCGATTCCACGAGGCGTCGAACTCTTCGCCGGTGGACGCGGCCACGCCCACGTAGTGCACGACGACAGTGGCGCCGGACTCGGCGAGAGCACCCTCGCCGACGACGATGTCCTCGACGATCAGGTCGCTCGGCGCGGGTCCGATGTGGGGTTCGACGAGTGGCTTGTCCGTCACGAGCGCTCCTTACCGACGGCGTGAACCAGAATTCGCCCCGGCGCCGACGACGCGCACGTTGCGTGCCTCGCGACCCTTGGGACCGCTGGCCTCTTCGAAGGTGATGCGCTGGCCCTGACTGAGCGAGCGGAATCCATCACCGACGATGTTCGAGAAGTGGATGAACAGGTCGTCACCGCGCTCGTCGGTGGCGAAGCCGAACCCCTTCGAGTCGTTGAAGAAGCTCACCACGGCCTGGTTGGCCCCCGATCGCGGCGCGGCGGTGAAGTCGTTGCGCTCGCGGCGGGCCGGGCGCTCGGCGGCAGCCCGATCGTGGCGCGGCGTGCGCGTGACGCTGCGTTCGCGCGTCGCGTCGCTGCGACGCTCTCGGCCGGCGTCGGCGTCGCGCGGAACGAAGGTGCGCGGGCCGTTCGTGCGAGGAGCGCTTGAACGAGGGGCGCGATCGCGTGAGTCACGTGACGCGCGAGCCGGTTTGGCGCTGGTGCCGTCGAGTCGCTGGGTGGCCTCGGCGTCGTCCACCGCACCCAGGCGCAGGGCGGGGGCGTCTTCCGGGCCCTCGAGGGCCACGGGCAGGCCCAAGGTGCGCTGCAGGCGCTTGACCTGGCTGGCGACGTCCTCGCCGACGAGGGAGATCACGACGCCGGTGGCGCCGGCGCGGCCGGTGCGACCGGAGCGGTGCAGGTAGTCGGTGGTCTGCGTCGGCGGGTCGTAGTGGACCACGACCGGCAGCGCCTCGATGTGGATGCCGCGCGCGGCGACGTCGGTGGCGACAAGGACCTGAACCTCGCCGTTCTTCATGGCGCGCAGCGCGCGCTCGCGCTGGGCCTGGGATCGGTCGCCGTGCAGGGCGGCGGCGGAGATGCCGCGCTCACCGAGCTGGCGCGCGAGGCGGTCGGCGCCGTGCTTGGTACGCGTGAAGACGATCGCGCGCTCGTACTGGTTGACGATCTCCGCGGCGAACTGGGGGCGCTGGTCGCGCGGCACGCGCCAGAAGTAGTGGTCGACGTCGCTCGGGGCTTCGTCGCCCACGACGTCGTGGATCGCGGCGTCGTGCGTGAACTCGCGCACGAGCGAGGACACGTCCGGACCCATGGTGGCCGAGAAGAGCATGACGTGGCGCTCGCTCGCGGTCTGGCTGACGATGCGGCGCACCGCGGGCAGGAAGCCCATGTCGGCCATGCGGTCGGCCTCGTCGACGACGACGGTGGTGACCGCCGACAGGTCAAGGGCGCGCTGCTCGAGCAGGTCCTCGAGGCGCCCGGGGCAGGCGACGACCAAGTCGACGCCGGCGTTGAGGGCCTTGCGGGTGGTGTTGTAGGAGGTGCCGCCGTAGATCGAGATGATGCGCCGGCCACGGTCGTCGCTCAGGCCGGAGATCTCCTTTTGCACCTGGGCGGCGAGCTCGCGCGTCGGCACGAGGATGAGGGCGAGGGGCTGGCGGGGACGGGCCTTGCCGAGGCGTGCCATCAGGGGCAGGCCGAAGGCGAGGGTCTTGCCCGAGCCGGTGGCGGCCTTTCCGACGACGTCGCGCCCGGCGAGGGCGTCGGGCAGCGTGGCCTCCTGGATGGGGAAGGCGTCGCTGATGCCGCGGGCCTTCAGGCGCGCGACGAGGTGGGACGGGACGCCGAGATCGGCGAAGGATACGGACACTGTGACTCCTATGAGTTGGTGAAACCAACTCGAAATGTCACGGTCGAATCGGTCTCCACCGCGGAATGCGGCGAATCGGTCA
>JAJXXB010000271.1 GCA_021781315.1 Actinomycetes bacterium
CCAACTCGGCCTTGTTCACCGGTCGACTCCTTACTCTTGGTCAAAACGGCCCGGGAGTTTTCCGGACACCAAGGCCATCTTTATCGCAAAAGTGGCTGAAAATGGGGATTTCTCGGTAAATTTCACACCACCGAGTGATTTTTCTTCCACAAAAGTCCTGACCATAGCGGTCTTTTCTGTCCCGGGATTCCGGGGGTGCTCGCGAGGCTCTCTACGATGGAGGCTATGACGACCATAGATCGCGACCGTTTGGCGGCCCTGGTGGCTCGAGAGGCCGCCCGCTACGAGGCCCAGCACCCCCGTTCGCGGGCCCTCTTTGAGCACTCGAACCACCTCTTCGGTCGCGTGCCGATGACCTGGATGAACAAGTGGGCCGGGGGCTTCCCCCTGGGCTTCGACAGCGCTCACGGGGCGATTGTGACCGACCTGGACGGCCACGAGCTGATCGACTTCGCCTTGGGCGACACGGGAGCGATGGCCGGCCACTCGCCCGAGGCCCTCGTGGCCGCGGTCAACGAGCGCATCGGCGTGCGCGGCGGGGTGACCACGATGCTGCCGAGCGAGGACGCCGAGTGGGTCGCGGCCGAGCTCGCACGCCGCTTCGGTCTCGCGCAGTGGTCCTTCACGCTGTCGGCGACCGACGCGAATCGCTGGCTGTTGCGCCTGGTTCGCTTGGTGACCGGTCGACCCAAGGTCCTGGTCTTCTCCTACTCGTATCACGGCACGGTCGACGAGACGTTCGTCGTCGTCGAGGACGGGCGTGCGGTCTCGCGACCGGGCAACGTGGGCGCGGCGGTGGATCCTTCGACGACCACGCGCGTCGTCGAGTTCAACGACCTCGAGGGACTGCGCCGCGAACTGGCCCACGGCGACGTGGCGGCCGTTCTGACTGAACCGGCTCTCACCAACATCGGCATCGTGCTGCCCGAGCCCGGCTTCTTGGAGGGGGTGCGGGCGGCGTGCGACGAGACCGGAACCCTGCTCATCATCGACGAGACCCACACCTTCTCGGCCGGTCCCGGTGGAGCGACCCGTCGGTTCAACCTGCGCCCGGACGCTCTGACCATCGGCAAGTCCCTCGGCGGGGGCGTGCCCTGTGGCGCCTACGGGCTCAGTAGCGACCTCGCGGCGCGCGTGCACGCCGCGGTGGCAACGGGTGCGGACATCGTCGACGTCGGTGGTGTCGGCGGCACCCTGGCGGGGAACCCGTTGAGCCTCGCCGCGATGCGCGCGGTGCTGGGCCAGGTCCTCACCGACGACGTCTTCGGGCCGATGGAGATGCTCGCGACCACCTTCGCCGAGGGGGTCCAGTCCGTGATCGACGAGCACGACCTCGACTGGTCGATCAGCCAACTGGGAGCGCGTTGCGAGTACCGCTTCGCCAAGCCCGCGCCCACCAGCGGCGGCGCGTCGATGCGCAGCGCCGACGAGCTGCTCGAGGACTATCTCCACCTCTACGGCGTCAACCGGGGCATTCTCATCACGCCGTTTCACAACATGGCCCTCATGTGCCCGGCGACGACACGCGAGCACGTCGACGCCCACCAGGCGATGTTTGAGCGAGCCGTCGGCGAGCTGGTCGCCGACGACTGAGTCAGTCGGGGTTCGAGCCCGCGCTGAAGTCCGGTAGCACCAGCGAGCCGTCGGCGCGCAGGGCGAAGCCGGGGTTGTGCGCGATCTCCCACGGATGTCCGTCGAGGTCGCAAAAGTAACCGGCGTAGCCGCCGTAGAAGGTCGCCGCGGGCTCGCGGGTGACGAGGGCGCCGCCCTGGCGGGCGAGGCCGATGAGTTCATCGACCTCGGCGTGTGAGCGGACGTTGTGCGCGAGGGCGATGCCCGAGAAGTCACCGCCGTCGTCGTGGACTCCGACGTCGGCCGCCAGCTTGTCGCGCCCCCACAACACGAGGGCCAGTCCGCCGGCCTGGAAGAAGACGGTCTCGTCGACCTCCTGTCCCCGCCAGCCAAGGTGCTCGTAGAACGCGCGCGAGCGCGCGAGGTCGGCGACTCCCAAGGTGATCAGCGTGACTCGTTGCTCCATGGGACGAAGGTTACGGGGTGATCTGGCCCGTCTGCTCGACGTGGCGAGGGCGCCACGTCACTTCGCGACGCGAGAGGCGCCCCGTAGGATGGCGGCGTGTCCTCCTTCGTCGATTCGGCCCAACTCCACGCCAAGGCCGGCGACGGGGGAGCGGGTTGCGTGAGCTTTCGTCGCGAGGCCCACGTGGCCAAGGGTGGTCCGGACGGTGGCGACGGCGGCGGCGGCGGCGACGTCTGGCTGGTCGCCGACTCCAACCAGGCCTCACTGCTCGGCTTTCGCGACCACCCCTATCACCGTGCCACCGACGGCCAGCACGGCACCTCCAAGCGCCAGCACGGCTCGCGGGGCAAGGACGTCGTCGTCAAGGTGCCCGTCGGCACCGTGGTGAGCGACCGCGAGGGTCACGTCCTCATTGACCTGGCCACGCCCGGCGAGCGCTGGCTGGCCGCCGAGGGCGGCAGCGGGGGAGCGGGCAACGCGCGCTTCCTGTCCAATCGCCGTCGCGCCCCGGCCTTCGCCGAGCAGGGCGAGGTTGGCGAGGAGAAGTGGTACAACCTCGAGCTCAAGCTCCAGGCCGACGTGGCCCTCATCGGCTTTCCCAACGTGGGCAAGTCGACGCTGATCTCTCGGGTGTCGGCGGCCAAACCCAAGATCGCCGACTACCCCTTCACCACCCTGGTGCCCAACCTGGGCGTGGTGCGCGTGGGCGAGCGAGCCGGGCGCCCGGGCGCGGCCACCGAGTTTGTCATGGCCGACATTCCCGGGCTGATCGAGGGCGCGGCCGAGGGTCGCGGCCTCGGGCACGACTTCTTGCGCCACGTCGAGCGCGCTCGGGTGCTGTGCGTCTTGATCGACCTCTCGCAGTACGCGCCCGAGCCCGCCACTCAGCTCGAGGTTCTGTTGCGCGAGCTGGGCGACTACCAGGCCGACCTGCTCTCTCGTCCGCGCGTCGTGGTCGGCTCCAAGGGCGACGTTGCCGCGCACGACCCGGGCGACCTCGACGTGATCTCCTCGGTGACGGGCGACGGCGTCGCAAAGCTCGTCGCTCGTTTGGGCGAGTTGGTCGATGGCGTGCGGCGTGAGGAGGCGGCGAAGCGCGAAGCCGTCGAGGTGGTGCACCGGCCCCTGCCCGAGGAGGTGCGCGTCGAACGCGGTCCCGACGGCTGGCACGTGCTGGGCCGTCCGGCGCTGCGCGCGGTGCGCTTCCAGGACCTCACCGACGACGAGGCGCTCGCCGAGGTGGTGAGCCGCCTGAAGGCGTTGGGCGTCGATCGCCTCTTGACGCGTGCCGGCGTCGCCGACGGGGACATCGTGACCGTGGGGGCGCTGACCTTCGAGTGGTGGCGCGACGAGGTGGGCGCCGGACTCGACCGGGGCGATCACCATCGCGCGACGCGCCGCGAGCGCCTGGCGCGCCACGGTCGCCTGGACCTGGGAGACAGCCATGACGACGCGTAGCGTGGTCGTCAAGGTCGGCACCTCGTCGGTGACCGACGCCACCGGGGGCGTCGATCACTCCGTGCTCGGCGACTTGGCGGGCGACGTCGTGAGCCTGATGCGTCAGGGCTGGGAGGTCGTGGTCGTGACGTCGGGCGCGATCACCGCCGGCTGGGCCGAGGTTGGCGGTGGCCGTAGTCGCCCCCACGACGCGGTGACCCTCCAGGCCGTGTCGGCGGTGGGCCAACCCCTTCTCATGTCGGCCTGGCGCGACGCGTTCGCCCGCCAGGGTGTGGCCGTCGGACAGGTCCTGCTCGCGCCGCTCGATTTCTCCAATCGCGGTCAGTACCTGCACGCTCGCTCTACCCTGGCCGCCCTCAAGTCGCTCGGGGTCGTGCCGATCGTCAACGAGAACGACGCCGTCGCGGACGCCGAGATCCGCTTTGGCGACAACGACCGGATCGCGGCTCTGGTGGCTAACCTGGTGGCGGCCTCGCACCTCGTGCTCTT
>JAJXXB010000217.1 GCA_021781315.1 Actinomycetes bacterium
GAACTCGCGCAGGTCCTCGATGGTGGGCCCACCGGCCACGGGCGTCGCAACCGCCCGGTTCATGGCGCCGTCTTCGGCCTGGGCCCAGAAGCAGTACGCGGCGAGGCTGAGACCCCTCTCGGTGCAGGTCGCGCGCAGGGCGTCGAACCAGGCCCAGAACCGGGCGAAGAGGGTGGCCTCGGCGTGTGCGTCGAGCTCGTCCCAGTTCACGAAGTACCGATACCCCGCGCTCAGCGCGCCGGCGCGTTCGAGCGCGGCGTCGGCGACGTGGACGACCGCGCCCCACAGGTAGGTCGCGTCGCCGTAGCTCTCCATGTCGATGTCGACCTCGACGTCGGCGCGGGGGCATCCCATCTGCTCGGCGTCGGCGATGCGCAGGGGCGCGCCGTTGACGTGTGCCCGTGCGCGGTAGATCAGATCGTCGAGCTTGTCGATCGAGGCGCCCAGGACCCCTTCGAGGGAGTCGTCACCGACGCGCCGACGTGCCACACGAGCTCGGTGGGGATCGAGGGTCGCGAGGCGCGCGCGCGTCGTGACGCCGTGTTCGCGCAACAAGAGCTGCTGGGAGGCCGTGGTGAAGCGGGTGAGTGAGACGTCGTCGGTCTCTTCGAGCTCGCTCTGGCAGTGACTGGCGTAGGGACAGTCGAGGCAGTCACGGTGCCAGTACGCGTTGGTGGGGAAGGCTCCCCCTTCGCGCAGCCAACGGTCGTGGTCCTCGATGACGGCGAGCCGGCGCGCGTAGAACTCGTCGTAGGCGGCGAGATTGAACCGCGGGTAGTCGCGTCCGGCGAGGTCGAGCCAGAATACGCGACGTCGCCGGTCGATCACGCCGACGTGCGCCGCCGCGCTCGCGTAGCCAAGCGCGGCGAGGACCCGAGTCGCGTGGGCCAGGGTGATCCCGGTGCGCGTGACGGTGGGCGAGGAGCGCACGCCGACGCCGTTGGTGAACTGCGCCTCGGCGGGGGAGAGGCGCTCGAGGGTCCCCTCAAGGATCCGTCGCGTGAGGGCGGCCTCGACGACCTCGATGTTCTTGATCAGCAGCGGTGCGTAGGTGTAGCGCGCACCCACGCGGCCGACCCGCACGAGAGCTTGGACGCGCGCGCGTCGTTTGCCCGCGACGTCGTCGGGCAGGTAGGGCGAGACGATGAGCCCGGTGCCCTCGTCGAGGTGCTTGAGCGTCTCGTCGACGTCCGCGGGACGTGCGGCGTCGGCGTGGAACTCGAGCATCTCGGCGATCACGCTGTCGCGCACGGCCTCGGCGTCGCGACGACGACGCTGGATCTCGGCGCTGGCGGGCGCGGGCGCGAAGTCGAAGGGCTCGCCCCTCGACAGTGCGACGCGGTGCGGACAGGCCAGGATCTCGTCGCCGCGCAGGGGTTTCACCACGGCCAAAGCCTACGAGTCGCGCGGGCCCTCGTTGCGCCAGCTGCGCCAGAGCGACGCGTACTCCCCGCCGAGGGCGACGAGCTCGTCGTGGGTCCCCAGCTCGGCGATGCGTCCGTCGACGACGACGCAGACGCGGTCCGCGTCGTGGGCGGTGTGCAGGCGGTGGGCGATCGCGATGACGGTGCGTCCGGCGAGCACCGCCGCGAGGGACCGCTCGAGGTGGCGGGCGGCCCGCGGATCGAGCAGCGCGGTCGCCTCGTCCAGGACCAGCGTGTGCGGATCCGCGAGCACCAGACGGGCCAGGGCCAGCTGCTGGGCCTGGGCGGGCGTGAGGGCGTGCCCGGTGGTGCCCAGTTCGGTGTCGAGGCCCTCGGGTAGGGCCCGCACCCATTCGAGGGCGTCGACGGCGTCGAGCGCGCGCAGGAGGTCCTCGTCGGTGGCCGTGGGCTCGGCGAGGGCGAGATTGTCGCGCACCGTGCCGATGAAGATGTGGTGCTCCTGGGTGACCAGGGCGACGTGGCGGCGCAGCGCCGCGAGCGGCATCGAGGCCAGTTCGACCTCGCCGACACGCACTGAGCCGAGTCGCGGCGCGTCGATGCCGGCGATCAGGCGGCCCAGGGTCGACTTGCCCGCACCCGAGGGACCCACGATCGCGAGACGTTCGCCCGGGCGCACCGAGAGCGAGACGTCGCGCAGCACGTCGCGACCCTCGCGGTAGGCGTAGGAGACGTGCTCGACGGTGATGGTCTCCTCGCGCGGCTCCGGCCCGTCGGTGGGTCGGTCGTCGCGCACGGTCGCGACGCCGAAGAGCCGCGCCATCGAGGTCTGGCCGATTTGGAGCTCGTCGAGCCACGAGATGATCCGATCCAGTGGGTCGTTGATCTGCACCACGTAGAGGGTGACGGTGGTCGCCGCGCCCACGGTGATCGAGTGGTGCAGGGCGAGCCAACCGCTCCAGGCGAGCGTGGTGGCCACTGCGAGCGAGAACGCCGTTTCCACGGTGGGAAACCAGACGAGGCGCATCAAGAGGGTGTACATCTCGGCGTAGAAGTTCTCGCGCACGTTGGCGTCGATTCGATCGCGTTGACGACGCCCCAGGCGGTGCGCGTCGACGGTGCGCGCGCCCTCGGACGTCTCGGCCACGGTGCCCGAGAGCGTCGCGTAGCTAATGCGTTCGCGCACGTAGCCGGGCCGGGCGAAGCGCAGGTAGCGGCGCGTGGAGAAGTAGAGCAGGGGCACCGAGACCAGGCTCGCGAGGCTCGCGAGGGGGCTGACGAGCAGCATCGCGACGACCGTGATCAGAGCCTGGACGATCGCCACCAGCCACTCGGGCACGGCGAAGCGAACGGTGCGTGACAGGGCGTCGATGTCGTTGGTGGTGCGGCTCAGCAGGTCGCCGGTGCTGGTGCGCTCGACCTCGACCAGGGGCAGGGCCAGGACGCTGGCGAGGAACTCCTCGCGCAGTTGGGCGAAGATCTTCTCGCCCAGGATGTAGCTGCGCCGGCGCGCGAGGAAGGAGAGCCCCGCGTAGGCGAGCGACGCCGCGAGCAGGCCGCCCACCTCGCGGGTGATCAGTGCGCTCGTGAGCTGATGGTGGGCGGCCAGATTGGTGATCTGGCCGATAATCCACGCCGGCACGAGAGCCACGGCCGCGGCCAACGCGTAGAGCGTCAGCATGCGAAGTCCCTCGCGCCGGTGCTGGCGTGCGAGGATCAGCGCGTGGGCGCGCACCGCGCTCGCGTCGGCGACGGGAAGCTGGCTCACGAGTCCTCCCTCAGGACGATCTGGCGGTAGAGCGACGACGAGGCCACGAGTTCGTCGTGGGTCCCCTCGGCGACGACGCGCCCCTCGGCGACGAGAAAGACGACGTCCATGCGTTCGAGCATCAGGGGACTCGTCGAGGCCACGAGCGTGGCGTGGTCGCGACGCATCTCGCCCAGGCGAGCGGCGATGCGACCCTCGGTGTGCGTGTCGACGGCCGAGGTCGGCTCGACGAGGATCAGGACGTCGGCGTCGGTGAGAAATGCGCGGGCCAGCGCGAGACGCTGACGCTGACCACCCGAGAAGCTTCGGCCGCGTTCGTCGACGCGCGTCGCCAGTCCGTCATCGAGGGCGTCGAGCACGTCCAAGGCGCTGACCGCGTTGAGGGCGGCCAGGATTCGCTCGTCGATCGATGTGCCGTGAGGCACGAGTTCATAGCGCAGTTCGCCCGAGAAGAGGCGCGGCTCGATGTCGTTGACCACGATGTGGCGTCGGGTGTCGGCGACCGAGAAGTCCCCGAGGGCGTAGCCGTTGACCGTGACGCCGTCGACGTCGGGGATGAACCGACCGAGGCGGTCGGCGAGGGCCGAGGACTCCGCGGGCGTCTCGGTGACGACGGCGCAGACCCGCCCGCGCTCGAGGTGGATCCCGCTGGCCTCGTCGACGACGCGCTCGATGCGTCCGGGCCAGTCGCGCGCGTGGGAAGGATCGCGCACGGTCGCCTCGATGCGCAGCAGTCGCACGACCTTGCCCGCACCCACGTAGGCCCGCGTGGCCATGATCGTGTACTGGATGACCTCGCGCAGTGGAGTGGTCA
>JAJXXB010000007.1:0-1474 GCA_021781315.1 Actinomycetes bacterium
TAGGTGCCCGCGAGGATGACCTGGTTGATGGCCTTCGCCCACTGGCCGGCCCCGACCGGTCCGAGGTGGGTGACCGTGCGGCCCATGGCGGCGAGCACGCCACCTACGCGCGCCACGTCGGCCTCGGCCCCGCCGACGAGGATCGTGAGTGTCGCGAGGCGCGCGCCCTCCGAGCCGCCGGTGACGGGTGCGTCGATGAGGGCGACCCCGCGCTCGGCCAGACGAGCGGCGAACTCGGTCACCTTGGTTGGACTGATGGTCGAGCAGTCGATGACGAGCGAGCCCGGGGCGAGACCAGCGGCGAGCCCCGATTCGCCAAAGAGCACCGCCTCGACCTGGGGCGAGTCGGTGAGACAGGTGACGACGACGTCACAGGCCGCCCCGAGTGCGGCCGCGCTCGACGCCTCGGTCGCACCGAGCGCGATGAGGTCCTCGGCCCGGCCGGGGGTCCGGTTCCAGACGGTCAGGGGAAAGCCCGCTCGGGCGAGGTTGGCCGCCATGTGGACGCCCATGGTGCCCAGTCCGGCGAAGCCGATCCGTTCGGTCGGTGTTGATCGCGTCGTCATGCGTGCTCCTTCTCGTCGGGGTGGGCGGCACGCATCGCGGCCGAACGAAGCAGGGCCGAGTCCGAGGCGACGGCCACGAACGAGAAGCCGTGGTCGTGGTACCAGGCGGCGGAGGCGGGGTCGCCGGCGAGGATGCCCGCGGCCTTGCCAGCGTCGCGTGCAGCGGCCGCGACCCGGTCGAGGGCGGCGCGGAACGGGGCTGACTCCAGTTGACCCGCTACACCGAGCGACGTCGAGAGGTCACTCGGCCCGATGAAGAGGACGTCGACGCCCTCGATCGCGGCGATGGCCTCGACCTGCTCGAGCGCCGAGGTGGACTCGATCTGGACGATACCGAGGATCGAGTCGTTCACCTCGCTGGCGCTGCGGGTATCGGCACCGAAGGATCGGGCCCGGTTGTAGCCCGCGACGCCGCGGTCCCCGCGCGGCGGGTACCAGAGGTGGCGAAGCGCGTGCTCGACCTCCTCGGGGGTGTCCAGGCGCGGGAACATCACGCCGAGCGCGCCGAGGTCGAGCACGTGGCCGACGCGGATCCGTTCACTCGACTCGACGCGCGCCACGACCGGCACGCCGTGGGCGGCGCCGGCGAGAATCTGGCCGACGAGACCGTCCTCGCCGCCCGCACCGTGTTCGAGGTCCACGAGCAGCCAGTCGAAGCCGCTCAGCGCGCAGACCTCGGCGACGAGGGCCGAGCCGAGGTTGAGGAAGGTGCCCCGGGTGGGCAGGGCGCTGCGGACCTGCTCGATGAAGGTGGCCATGGCATCCTTTCGGCGGCGCCGGTGGCAGTGGACGCGGCGGTGCGCTTCAAGGTTAACCTCGGTGACCGGACGTGAAACGAGCGTCGCGAGGGAGGTGTCCGATGTCGATGAGCCGAATCGTCTCGATCCACATCACGCCGGTCGCCTTTC
>JAJXXB010000007.1:1574-3957 GCA_021781315.1 Actinomycetes bacterium
TGCCACTGCGCCTCGACCCGAACGCGGCCTGGACGGTGCCCACGTCGATCGAGGTCGGTCGCGAGCTCGACGGCGTGCTCGAGTACTTAGAGGACCCGACGCCCACGATCCCCGGCATGGCCGCGGTCGCGCGCGAGGTCCCCATGCCGCTCGCGACCAACATGTGCGTCGTGGGTTTCGAGGACATCGCCCAGGCGGTGGCCGAGGGCGCGGTCTCGGTCATCCTCTCGGACCACCATTACTGGGGCGGGCTGCGCGAGTCCCAGTCTCTCGCGCGCATCTGCTCGACCTTCGACCTCGGGCTGTCGATGCACTCGAACTCACACCTCGGCATCAGCCTCGCGGCGATGACCCACCTCGCGAGCGCCGTGACGAACCTCACGTACGCGCTCGACACTCACTGGCCCTGGAAGGACGAGGACGTGATCGTGCCGGGCGTGCTCGACTTCGTCGACGGCGCCGTCGCGGTGCCGACGGGCCCGGGGCTCGGCGTCGAGCTCGACCGAGACGCGCTCGCGCGCCTGCACGAGCAGTACCGCACGTGCGGGGTCCGCGAGCGCAACGACTCGCGCTACCGCCAGTCGATCGAACCCAACTACGACCCGAGTGTGCCACGCTGGTGATCGTCGGCTACGCCTACCCCTGGGACTTCGAGGGCGACCCCGCGGCCGCCACACGCGCGGCCGAGCTGGGCTGTGACGCGGTCGCACTGGCCGCGACCTACCACTCGAGCCGCACGCTGAGCCCCCTACACCCCACGCGGCGCGTGTTCGAGGTGTCGACCTCGGCCGCCTACGTTCCCCTGCGACCCGAGGCGTGGCGGGGCCACCGGCTGGTGCCCTCGCGTCCGAGCTGGCCGGGCGGTGAGACGGCTTTTACCACCGCCGCGCACGACCTTCGCGAGGTGGGCCTCGACGTCGCGGCGTGGATCGTCGTGACCCACCACGACGAGCTCGGGCTCGCCAACCCCGACCTCGTCGTGCGAAACGCCTACGGTGACCCCTACTCCTACGCGCTCTGTCCGAGCTCGCCCGAAGTGCGCGAGTACGCGTGCACCCTCGTGGACGAGGTCGTCGCGGCGAGCGGCGTCGACCGGGTCGTGCTCGAGGCCTGCGGGCCCATGGGGTTCGCCCACTCCGGCGTGCACGACAAGGTCGAGTACGCCGGCTACGACGCGGTCGCGCGCGACCTGCTCTCGATCTGCTGCTGTGCGTCGTGCGCGCGAGCCTTCGCGGCCAACGGACTCGACGTGGACGACGTCGCCCATGGGATCCGACGGGGACTGCGCGACGCGGTGGGCTCCTTCGACGAGGCCTTCGACGCCGCGACCGCGCGCGCCGTTCGCACCACACGCGCCGAGATCGGGGCCTCGCTGCAGCGCGCCGTGCTCGATGGGCTCGACGCGGCGTACCCCGAGGTCGCGGTCACCATCCACGGCTCGCTCACCCCTGGAGCGACGGGCTCGTTCCCCGAGGTCGGCGGCGAGGTCCTCGCTCGGGTCGCAACGGTGGTCGCGAACGCCTGGGACGCGGCGAGCGCGCCCGAGGAGATCGCCGAGCTCGCTGGCGCCACGGCCGAGGGGACCCGGCTCGGGGCCTACCTGCGTCTCGACCGCGGTTGGGATGAACCGGTGATCGAGCCGCGCGTCGCGCAGTATCGCCGCGCCGGGGTCGACGAGTGGCACCTCTATCACCTCGGGCTGCTGGGCGCGCGGGGACTGGCGACGATGCATCGGGTCATCGAGGCCGCCCGGGCCGGCGAGGGCTCACGGTGACCGAGACCGTGCTGATCACCGGGTCGGCCGGCGAGATCGGCCGGCACCTTCGTCGCACGCTGCGCCGCGACGGCCGACACCTGGTGCTCGTCGACGTCGCCGAGCAGGCCGGGCTCGAGGCCGGCGAGGACGCCGAGATCGTGACGGCGTCCTTCACCGACGCGCGGGCCTTCGGCGAGGCCTGCGCTGGCGTGGACGCGGTCATCCACCTCGGTGGGCTCTCGACGGCCGGGTACCGCTTCGCGCAGTACCTCGAGGTGAACGTCGAGGGGACCCGTCAGGTGCTCGAGGCGGCGCGCGAGCGCGGGGTCGGGCGCGTCGTCTACGCGAGCAGCCACCACGCCGTCGGGTTCCACCCCAATGCCCCGGGCACGGTCGTGCCCGACTACGTCTTTCCGCGTCCCGACAGCTACTACGGCGTCTCCAAGGTGGCCGGCGAGGCGCTCGCCAGCCTCTACCACGACCGCTACGGCCTCGACGTGATCTGCGTGCGCATCGGCTCGTACCGCGAGGTGCCGACCGATCAGCGCACCCTGTGGAACTGGCTCTCACCGGGGGACTGCACGCGCCTGTTCGAGGCGACGCTTCGCGCGCCCGCACCGGGCTATC
>JAJXXB010000131.1 GCA_021781315.1 Actinomycetes bacterium
CTGGGGATCGCCGGTCTGCATGACGTGCTGACCCGCCGGGCTCAGCACCCAGTCGACGAACTTCTGGGCCTCGGCGCGGACGTTCGCGGGCATCAGACCGTCAATGCCGATCACGCCGGGCAGGGCGGTGACGGGGTTGAGATAGTCGACACGGATCGAGGGAGAGGCCGTCAGCTCCTGGCCGTAACCGGCCGAGGACTGGATGATGGCCATCTTGATCGTGTGCGACTGGATCGCCCCGAGGGTGGGACCGTTGGTGGCGTTGATCACGAGGCCGTTCGCCTTGAGCTTGTCGAGGTAGGCCTCACCGGCCTTGACCGCCGACACCGTCGAGCCCTTGGTGTAGTGGCCCAGGTAGTTCATCAGGCCGGCGATCAACGGGTACGTCGGACCCGACTGGGTCGGGTCGTTCATGCCGAGCATCCCCTTGTACTTGGCCTCGGTCAACTGCGCCCAGGTCGTGGGCAACTCCGACTTGGAGATCTGCGCCGAGTCGTAGACCAGCGCGCCCGTCGCGGTCAGGCCCGTGGGCACGAAGCTCCCGTCGGCGGGGATGTTGGCCTTGCCCACCGCGTTGAAGTTGACTTTGGGCACGATGTGCTTAGCGAGCAGGCCCTGGCGGTCGAGCTCGGCGAACGCGGTCGCCCCGTCGACCCAGAGGACGCCCCACTTCGGGTTGTGACCCTCGGCCTGGATCTGCTGGAGGAGCGGACCGGTCGAGTTGTCGTTGAGCGTGACGGTGAATCCCGGGTGGGTCGCGTTGAACGCGGCCACCGCGGCCTTGTCGTAGCCCTGGGCCGAGTAGACCACGAGGGTCGGACCGGCGGCGCTCGCGATCGAGGCGGGGACGAGCCACGCGGCGGTGGCGGCAACTACGGCGGCGGCGAGTACGGCCCGCTTCATGGTGTGGTTGATCTTCATGGGCCCCTGTTTAGGGGGCGCGCATTACCGGTAGGTGACGAACGCGACACCGACGCGAAAAACCTTCGCGACGAGGGATCAATCTCTGTCGCGACGACGCAGCTCGTCCTCCACCGCGGCCGGATCGAGTCCGCGACTGCGCAGCAGCAGCAGCGTGTGGAACCACAGGTCGGCCGCCTCTTCGATCACGCGCTCGTCACTCTCGGCGAGGGCCGCGACCGCGAGTTCGGCCGCCTCCTCGCCGACCTTGCGCGCGGCCTGAGCGGGGCTCGCGCGAAGGGTGGCTACCACGTAGGAGTCACTCGAATTGGCCTCGTCGCGCTGGAGGATCCGTCGCCAGAGCCACGGCGTGAAGCACGACGTCGAACCGTCGTGGCACGTCGGCCCGCTGGCCTGGGCGCGCACGAGCACCGCATCCTCGTCGCAGTCGAGGACGACCTCGACCACGCGCAGCTCGTTGCCCGAGGTCTCGCCCTTTCGCCACAGCGACTGGCGCGAACGCGAGAAGAAGTGCACCAGTCCGCTCGAGCGCGTCAGCGCCAGCGCCTCATCGTCCATCCAGCCGAGCATCAACACGCGCCCGGTGGCGTCGTCTTGGACGATCGCCGCCTTCAGATCAGCCATGGTGTCTCCTTAGGGGTCGCAGGGCCACGCCCAGTCCTTGAATCTCGGCACGAAGGCCGGCGAGACCACTCGGGTTCTCGTGCACGATCGAGGCGACCAGGGCCGCGTCGGCGACGCGCAGCGCGTCGGCGACGTGGCGGGCGTTGCCCGCCCCGCCCGAGGCGATCACCGGCACGTTCACCGCGTCGCGCACCGACGACGTGAGCTCGAGGTCGAACCCCTCGCGATGCCCGTCGTGGCTGATCGAGGTGAGAAGGATCTCGCCAGCGCCGCGCGAGGCGGCCTCCATCGCCCACGGCACGGTCGCGACGCTCGTCGCCACCCGGCCGCCGTGGGTGTGCACGACGCCCTCACCCGCGTCGATGGCCACGACCACCGCCTGAGCTCCGAAGCGATCAGCGATGCGCGTGATCAACGTCGGATCGGCGAGCGCCGCCGAGTTGAGCGACACGCGGTCCGCGCCGGCCTCGATGATGCGCGACGCGTCGTCGAGCGAGCGCACGCCACCGCCCACCGTGAAGGGGATGTCCACGACGTCGGCGACGCGGGTCACGACGTCGAGCATCGTCGCGGCCTCGTCGACCGTCGCGGCGATGTCGAGGAACACCAGCTCATCGGCCCCGCCCTCGCCGTAGAAGGTGGCGAGCTCCACGGGATCGCCCACGTCGCGCAGGCCCACGAAGCTGACACCCTTGACGACCCGGCCGTGGGCCACGTCGAGACAGGGGATCAGGCGCGGGAGAGGCATGTCGCGAGGAAGTCGTGGCCCGCCGGACCACTCTTTTCGGGGTGGAACTGCACGCCGAGGAACGAGCCGTGCTCGACCGCCGCGGTGACGCCGTCGGCGCTCGCCGTGGCCCAGGGCGTGTTCGCCGCGTAGGAGTGCGCGAAGTAGTAGGCCTCGCCCCAGGGCTCGACGATCTCCCAACCCAGGCGCGGGACCCGGCCCGCGCGCAGTCGCGTGACGTCGCCCTCGATGAGACCCAGCCCGGCGACGCCGCCGTCCTCCTCGCTCGACTCCAGCGCCAGCTGCAAGCCGAGGCAGATGCCCAGGACCGGGCCGTTGGCGCGCACGCGCTCCACGAGTGCCGCCGCCGCGCCGGTCTCGCGCAAGTGGTCCATGGCGCTGCGCGCCGAACCCACGCCGGGCAGCACGACGTAGCCCGCGTCGCGCACGGCGATCGGATCGCTCGTCACGACGCTCGCGTATCCGAGGTGGGCCAGCGCCGCGCGCACCGAGTGGGTGTTGCCCGCGCCGTAATCGACGACCACGACGTCGCTCACAGGGATCCCTTCGTCGAGCGCACCAGGTTGCCGCTCGGGGCGATGGCGACCGCGAGCGCCCGGCCCACCGCCTTAAAGGCCGCCTCGGCGACGTGGTGGGCGTTTCTGCCACTCGCCGTCACGTGCAGGGTGATGCGGGCGGTCTGGGCCAGCGACTCGAAGGCGTGCGTCGCCATGCCCGGATCGGGGTCGATGGCGATCTCGGCCACGGCGCGACCCGACAGGTCGACCACCGCGTGGGCGATCGCCTCGTCCATCGGCACGCGCGCCTCGCCGTAGCGCGCGAGGCCGCGCCGGTCCCCGAGCGCCCGATCGAGGGCCTCGCCGAAGGCGCGCATCATGTCCTCGACCGTGTGGTGATCACCCGTCTCGAGGTCGCCGACGCCCTCTAGACGAAGGTCCATCCCACCGTGAAAGGCCAACTGAGAGAGCATGTGGTCGTAGAAGCCCTCGCCGGTGGCGACGAAGACCCGCCCCTCGCCGCGCGGGCGCAGTCGCACCGTGAGAATCGTCTCGGCCGTGGCGCGCCGGTGGCGCACCAGATCCGACAGCGGCGCCGCGCCGGAGAGTTCGGCGCGCAG
This sequence comes from Actinomycetes bacterium, assembly GCA_021781315.1. The sequence continues at coordinate 3,411 of JAJXXB010000131.1, forward strand.
CGCGTCGAGAAGGATGTCGTCGTCGACCTCGTCGCGCACGCTCACGCGCCAGCCACCGGCGAAGGCGCGCGTCACAACCCCGTAGGGCAGCAGACGCTCGACCAGATCGCCGGGTTTCTCCATCGGCACGTAGAGGAAGTTGGTGAACGAGGGCGACGCGACCAATCCCAGCGCCGCCAGCTCACCCGCGAGACGCTCGCGCTCGGCGATCTGGCCCGAGACGTCCGGCGGCGAAGCGAGGGCCGCGAGGGCGAGGGCCGCCGAGAGGGTCGAGACCGAGAGCGGCGCCTGGCGAGAGGCGATCACGTTAACCGTCTCGGGAAAGGCCAACGCGTAGCCGACGCGCGCGCCCGCGAGCCCGAAGGCCTTGGAGAACGTGCGCAGGATGATCGCACCGTCGTCGATGCGAGACAGAGCGTCGACGCCCGCGTAGTCGGCATAGGCCTCGTCGATGACGAGTTGGCCGGGCACCTCGGGCACGTCGGGCAGCTCGCCGGTCGGGTTGTTGGGTCGACAGACGAAGACCAGGTCGGCGCGCGCGGGATCG
>JAJXXB010000187.1 GCA_021781315.1 Actinomycetes bacterium
GTCGTCCACCGAGTCCGAGGCGAAAAAGGGGGAGTTGTCGAGCGAGCGCGCCGCCGCCGGCGTCGAGGACGATTCCGGTGCGCAGGTGCGAGACGCGCACCGGCGCGGGTGCACGCTCGGCTGCTGCCTCCCAGTCCACGCAGAGCCGGGCGAGGAAGTCCTCGCCCGCCGCGGACGTCTCATCGAGAATCTCGTCGCCGCGCGAGCCGTAGTAGCCGATCGCGGACCCGTTGATCAGAGTGGAGGCCCCCAGCACCTCGAGGGACTCAACGATGAGGTTGGTGGCGTCGAGACGCGACGAGAGCAAGAGCGCGCGGCGGGCGTCGTTCCATCGGCGGTCACCGATGCCGGCGCCCGCGAGGTTGACCACGGCGTCGAGACGGCCCACGCGCCGGGCGTCGCCTTCGTCGAGCACGCCGCGGGCGGGATCCCAGCGAATGGACGGAGCCGTCGTCGCGGGGCTCTCGGGCCGCACGAAGCGCACGACCTCGTCGCCGCGATCGGTCAGCTCGCGCGCGAGCGCCGTGGCGATGAAGCCGCTCGCTCCGCTCAGGCCGACGCGCACGAGTCGTCCCAGAGAGTCGTCAGAAGTTCGGCCAGCTGATCCGGATTGGCGAGGTGGGCGCCGTGGCCCGCGCCGGACATCTCGAGGGTACGCATCGAGAACCGGCTGGCGAGCAGGGCCGCCAACTCGCGGTAATAGGGTGCGATCACCCCGTCGCCGTGCACGTAGGCCGCGCGAGTGCGCAGGTCGGACAGGTCGAAGGGCGCACCGGCGCGCACGCTGCGCAGATCATTGAGCAGCGCCGGCCCGTCGAGGCGCCGCGACTCCTTCTCCGCGTCGCTGAGGCGTTCCCAGGCGCTGCGCGAGACCATGCGCTTGAAGAAGATCTCGGCCTCCTCGCGCGGATCCTCGCCGAGAACCGGTCGGGAGTGCTCGCGCGGCAGGATCCAGGGCAGCGGCGACTCGTAGGCCACGACCAGGTCGACGAGCGAGGGTTCGTCGATGGCGGCCCCCAGGGCAATGACGCCGCCGACGCTGTGGCCAAAGACGAGGACGGGTGAGTTCTGCCGCTCGGCGCGAATCAGGGCGAGCAGGTCGGCCACGTGCGCGGCGTGGCTCCCCACCCCCAGGGCGCGCGAACCCTGATATCCCCGTCGGTCGTAGGTCACCAGATCGAACTGCTCGAGACGCCGAGCGATGCGGGCGAAGGAGCCGCCGCGGTCGAGGCCGCCGTGGACGCACACGACGCTCGCGCGCGGATGCTGAACCCGCCGTTCGGCGACGGCGAGACCGGGCACCGGCGGGGTGGCCATCGCGCGCAGTCCTCGCAGGGGTTGCATCGCGGTGTCCACGGCGTGAACTTACCTGCTCACCCCGCGAACTGGCCACGTTGATCGCGCGAGCCTCGGCCTAGGCTGGTCGCGTGACTGCCCCCTCCGAACCTTCCTCGTCGGCGCACAAGGGGTCCTTCGGACCCAACGCGTGGCTGGTCGACGACATGTACGACCGTTTTCTGCTCGATCCCAACTCGGTGTCGGCCAGCTGGCGCGAGTTCTTCGCCGACTACCAGCGCTCCACCGTGCCGACGGTGACGACGTCGGTGCTGGCTGGCCCCGTCGCCCCCGCCCCGGCGGCCAAGGTTGCGGCCGAGGAGGGCGCCGTCGCCCTGCGCGGCGCGTCGGCACGCATCGTGACCAATATGGTCGCGAGCCTGGGCGTTCCCACCGCGACCAGCGTGCGCACGGTCGCGGCCCGCCTGCTCGAAATCAACCGGACCGCTCTCAACGAGAACCTGTCGCGCACGAGCGGCGCCAAGGTCTCCTTCACCCACTTCATCGCCTACGCCGTGGTCAAGGGCCTCGCCGCGGTTCCCTCGATGAACTCGACCTTCGTCGAGGCCATCGACGCCAAGGGCACCCCGGGTGTCGTGCACCACGAGCACGTCGGACTCGGCCTCGCGGTCGACGTCGAGCGCGCCGACGGCACGCGAAACCTCCTGGTGCCGGTCATTCGCGACGCGGACACGCTGGACTTTCGCGGTTTCCTCCTCGCCTACGAGGACCTCGTGCGCAAGGTCCACGCGGGCACCTTCGGCGCCGATGACTTCGTGGGGGCCACGGTGTCCTTGACCAATCCCGGAACCCTCGGCACCGTGCAGTCGGTGCCGCGTCTGATGCCGGGTCAGGGCGCGATCATCGGGGTGGGCGCCCTCGCGTGGCCGGCCGGCTTCGAGGCCGCGGATCCGCGGGCCCTCGCCGAGATGGGTGTGGGCAAGGTCATGTCACTCACGTCGACCTACGACCACCGCATCATCCAGGGCGCGGAGTCCGGACTGTTCCTCAAGTTCGTCGCGGAGTGCCTGACGGGGAGCCACGGCTTCTACGAGGAGATCTTCTCGTCCCTCGGCGTGCCCTACGAGCCCTCGCGCTGGGCCAGCGATCGTAATCCGGGCTTCGAGGACAACGACGAGCGCACCCTCAAGCACATCCGTGTCCAGGAGCTCATCAATATGTATCGCGTGCGCGGGCACCTCTACGCGCACCTCGACCCCCTGCACGCCGACCCGCCACCGCTGCACCCCGAGCTCGAGATCGACACCTACGGGCTGACGATCTGGGACCTCCAGCGCTCCTTCGTCGTGGCCGGTCTCGCCGGCAAGCGCGAGGCCACCCTGGCCGAGATCCTGTCGATCCTGCGCGACGCCTACTGCCGCACTATTGGCATCGAGTACGGCCACATCATGGACCCGGCCCAGAAGCGCTGGATCCAAGAGCGGGTCGAGGGCGTGCGCGTCACCACCACGCGCGACCAGCAGCACCGGATCCTGCGCGCGCTCAACGAGGCCGAGGTCTTCGAGCGCTTCCTGCACTCGCGCTACGTGGGCCAGAAGCGCTTCGGGCTCGAGGGCGGCGAGTCGACGATCGTGGCGTTGCACACCATCCTCGACGCCGCGGCCGAGGAGGGCCTCAGCGAGGCCGTGATCGGCATGGCGCACCGCGGCCGGCTCAACGTGCTGGCCAACGTGGTGGGCAAGTCCTACAGCGACATCTTCTCCGAGTTCGAGGGCAACCTCGACCCCGAGAGCGTCCAGGGCAGCGGCGACGTGAAGTACCACAAGGGCGCGCGCGGCTCCTACGTGAGTGCCGCGGGCGGCGAGATCGCTGTTTCGATGGCCTCGAACCCGTCGCACCTCGAGGCGGTCAGCCCCGTGGTCGAGGGCGTGGTGCGCGCCAAGCAGGACCTCGTCCTCACTCCCGACGACGGCTCGAGCTCGGCGATGCCCTCGGGGCGCTTCCCGTACCTGCCGATCCTGATTCACGGCGACGCCGCCTTCGCGGGCCAGGGCGTGGTCGCCGAGACCCTCAACCTCTCCCAGCTCTCGGGCTACCGGGTGGGTGGAGCGATCCACATCGTCATCAACAACCAGGTGGGATTCACGACGGCCCCGGACTCGGCGCGCTCGAGCTTCTATCCCACCGACGTCGCCAAGATGATCCAGGCGCCGATCTTCCACGTCAACGGCGACGATCCCGAGGCGTGCGCGCGTGCGGCCCAGCTCGCCTTCGACTACCGCGAGACCTTCCGACGAGACGTCGTGCTCGACATCGTCTGCTACCGGCGCCACGGACACAACGAGGGTGACGACCCGAGCTACACCCAGCCCCTTATGTACAAGATCATCGACCAGATGCGCTCGGTGCGAAAGATCTACACCGAGACCCTGGTGCGCCGCGGTGACATCTCCCTCGAGGAGGCCGAGGCCGCCCTGGATGAGTTCAACGCGCGCCTGCAGAGCGTGCTCGACGAGGTGCGCACGGTGCCGGTGCCGACTCTGTCGGGCGTGCCGGTCGCCGACGTGCCGGCCGACCTGCCCGCGCCCGCGACGGGCGTGGCACGCGAGGTCCTGCTCGGCGTGGCGCGCGCGACGATGACGGCTCCCGAGGGCTTCGTCATCCATCCCAAGCTCGAGCGCCAGTTCGCCCAGCGCGCCAGCGCGCTCGCAGCGGGCGAGGTCGACTGGGCTCTCGGTGAGGCGCTGGCTTTCGGCACGCTGGTGATGGAGGGCGCCAACGTGCGTCTGATGGGACAGGACTCGCGGCGAGGGACGTTCTCGCACCGTCACGCGGCGCTCTTTGACTACGACAACGGCTCGACCTTCGTGCCGCTGTCGCACCTCGAGGGGGCGACGGGATTCTTCACGGTGCGCGACTCGCTGCTGAGCGAGTACGCGGCCCTGGGCTTCGAGTACGGCTACTCGGTCGAGGCCACCAACACCCTCGTGGCCTGGGAGGCGCAGTTCGGCGACTTCGTCAACGGCGCGGAGATCATCATCGACAACTTCCTGGTGGCCGCCGAAGACAAGTGGGGCCAACAGTCGAGTCTGGTGATGCTGTTGCCCCACGGCTACGAGGGCCAGGGTCCCGAGCATTCGAGCGGACGACTCGAGCGGTTCCTATCGTTGTGCGCACGCAACAACCTGCGCGTCGCCCAGCCCACCAGTGCCGCCCAGTACTTCCACCTCCTGCGCAGCCAGGTGCGCCGCGAGCACGTGACGCCACTGATCGTCTTCACCCCCAAGTCGATGCTGCGCGCGGCCGCCGTGCGCTCTTCGCTCGCGGACTTCGAGTCGGGACGCTTCGAGCGGGTCCTCGCCGACACCACCGTCGAGCGCGCCGCGGTCACGCGGGTCGTGCTCGCGACCGGCAAGATCGCCCACGAAGCGATCGCGCACCGCGACCAGATCGGCGCGTCCCACGTCGCGGTCGTGCGCGTCGAGCAGATCTACCCGTGGCCCCACGACGACCTCGACGCGGTCTTCGCGTCGTACCCGGCGCTCGAGGAAGTGGTGTGGCTCCAGGAGGAGCCCACCAACATGGGCGCCTGGCCCTTCGTCCACCACCAGGTGCACGCGCAGTTGCGCGAGATGACGGTGCGCCACGTGGCGCGCGCGGAGTCGGCCAGTCCCGCCACGGGCAGCTCCCTCGTGCACGCCGCTGAGCAGGCCGACCTCCTGACGAGGGCGATCGGCTGATGGCGGCGCGCACGCGTCCGAGGGTCGTCGTCGACGGCTCGAACTTGGCGACCGAGGGCCGCACCCTGCCGAGTCTGGCCCAGCTCGACGACGCGCTGGCCGCCTTCATCGACGAGAACCCGACGGCGGAGATCATCGTCGTCACCGACGCGAGCTTCTCGCACCGCGTCGAGGTGAGCGAGCGCTCACGGTTCAAGGAGCTGGAGCTGGCCGGGCGCATCGTGACCCCGCCGGCCGGCGCCATCGGCCGCGGCGACGCGTTCATCTTGAAGATCGCCGACCGGATCAACGCCGTGGTGTTGAGCAACGACTCCTTCCAGGAGTTCCACGACGACTACCCGTGGCTCTTTGACGTGGGCCGACTGATCGGCGGCAAGCCGGTGCCGATGGTGGGTTGGGTCTTCACACCTCGACTGCCGGTGCGCAACGTCAAGAAGCCCCGCGCGGTGAAGAAGCTCGCGGTGGAACTGCCCGGGGGCGCCCAGCCCACCATCGGCACGACCCTCACGCCGGTCAAGAAGGCCGCCAAGCGCGCGGCGAAGTCGCCGGTCAAGGCCGTGAAGAAGGCCGCCCGGGCCTCGAAGGCCGACAAAGCCATCGACAAGTCGCCCGAGAAGGCGCCGGAGAAAGCGTCGGCGGTCAAGGCCCCCGTCGTGAAGGTCGCCGTCGAGAAGGCGCCGGTCGAAAGGGCCGCCCGGGCCGTCAAGAAGGCGACGCCGCGCGCGGCCAAGCGGGCGACCAAGGCCACCGCGGCCGAGCGGGCGACTCCGCCGGCCCCGACACCGACGACGACATCGCCAACGACCACGCCCGTCCTGCGACGCGGCCGTCAGCCGGTGAATCCCGAGGCCAGCTTCGCCCAGTTCCGTGCGACCTACAAGGTCGGCGCGCGCGTCGAGGGCGAGGTGACCGCCTTCACCTCCCACGGGGCCGTCATCCGCGTCGACACCAAGGGTGGTGGCCACGTCGAGTGCTACGCGCCGACGACCCTGCTCGGCTCGCCCGCCCCCGCGCGGGCGCGCGACGTGCTCTCTCGCGGGGATCGCGTGACCTTTCGCCTCGTGACCGTCGATGACGAGCGGCGAATCGCGGAGCTGTCCCTCCTATGAGCCTGTCGATGAACCCCGCGTTCTGGCTGCCGCATCGCCCGCCGTTCCTTCTGCTCGACGAGATGATCGCCATCGAGCCGGGCAAGCGCGCGAGCGCCCGCTGGCGCCTCACCGGCGAAGAGTGGTTCTTCGCGGGACACTTCCCGGGCCGACCCACGACGCCGGGGGTTCTGATGCTCGAGTCGATCGCCCAGTGCGGCGCGGTCGCGGTGCTCGCCGACGAGCACTACGCGGGTCGCCTGCCGCTCTTTGGCGGGGTCGAGCACGCCCGTTTCCGCCGCCAGGTCCTGCCCGGCGACACGCTGGTGCTCGAGTGCGAGATGACGCGGCTCTCCGCCCGCGGCGGCAAGGGCCACGGCACGGCCACGCGCGACGGCGAGCTCTGCGTCGAAGCCGACATCATGTTCGTCCTCGCCGACGCCTCATGACGGTGAGCGTCGCGTGAAGGTCGTCACCTGGAACGTGAATTCACTCACCGCGCGCTACGCGCGCGTGACGGAGTGGATCTCGGCCAACGCACCGGACGTCGTACTGCTCCAAGAGACCAAGATGACCGACGCCAAGTTCCCCTTCGAGGGTTTCACCGAGCTGGGCTATGAGTCTGCCCACTACGGCCAGGGCCAGTGGAACGGCGTCGCGGTGCTCTCGCGAGTCGGCCTCGAGGACGTGTCGCGCGGATTCGGTGACGACGACCCCGAGGCGCGACACATCGAAGCGACCTGCGCGGGCGTGCGCGTCCACTCGTGCTACGTGCCCAACGGGCGCGCCCTCGACAACGACCACTACGCCTACAAGCTGCGCTGGCTGGCCGCGCTCGCCGACCTGCTCGCCGCGAGGGAGCTGCCCACCGTCGTCGGCGGCGACTTCAACGTGGCCCCCACCGACCTCGACTGCTACGACCCCGCCGCCTTCGTGGGGGCGACCCACGTCTCGGCGCCCGAGCGAGCGGCCCTGGCCGCGATCGAGGCGACGGGGCTCGTGGACATCACGCGCCGCCTGCACCCCGACGAGACGATCTACTCCTGGTGGGACTATCGCAACGGCGCCTTCCACCGCGGCTGGGGGCTGCGCATCGACCTGCTCTACCTCGACGAGTCCCTCGCCGCGCGTGCGAGCGCGAGCTACGTGGACCGCAACGCGCGTAAGGGCGAGAAGCCGTCGGACCACGCCCCGGTCGTCGTCGAGATCGATTAGAAGGCGACGGGCAAGCGGGCCTCGATGACGTAGGGCCCGGGCGTCGCGTAGGAGTACTCGAGCGCGTCGCACAGTTCGTGGGCGGTCGTCACCGTCGTTGCCGCCACGCCCAGCGAGCGCGCCAGTCCCGCGAGGTCCAGACGAGGTTCTCCGAGGTCGAAGAGTCGTTCGCTCGGCGCGTCGGCGCCGACCGCGCCGACGCGGCGTCGCTCGAGGTCGAGGATCGCGTAGCGACCGTTGGCCAGTCCCACGACCGTCACGTCGAGGCGCTCGCGCGCCATCGTCCACAGGGCTTGGGGGGTGTAGAGCATCGAGCCGTCGCTCTCGAGCGCGAGGACTCGCGACCCGCTGGCCACCGCCGCGCCGACGGCCACGGGTAGTCCGAAGCCGATGGAGCCGCCGGTCAGGGTCATCCAGCGGTGCCGCGGCGCGAAGCGGCACGCGCCAAAGAGGTGTACGCCACTGGTGTTGGACTCGTCGGCGACTATGACGCCCTCGGGTAGCGTCGCGGCGACCGCCTCGGCGAAGCTGTGCGCGGTGAGTTCTCCGTGGGGACGAGCGGGCCGCTCGCCGACGGCCACGTCGAGAGGGGGCGCCGCGGTCGCCTCGGCGAGGGCCGCGAGCGGGGCGGCGACGTCGGCCCCGGGGCCGGCGAGTTCGATGACGACGCAGTCCTCTCGGGTCAAGCGGCTCGCCACGTTGGGGTAGGCGAAGAATCCGACCGGCGCGGACGCGCCGACGCACACCAGGGTCTCGACTTCGGCGAGCTGGTGCAGGGCGAACTCGCTCAAGTAGATGATCCGTTCGGGATCGACCACGTCGGCGCCGCGTTCGACGATGGCGGGGAAGGTCTCCATCATCAGACGCGCGCCGCTCGCCGCCGCGACCCGACCCGCGAGTTCCAGCGCGGCCGCGTCCAGGCGCCCCCCGAGGAGGATCGCGCTGCGCGGCCCGAGCGCGGCGACGGCGCGCGCCAGCGCGTCGGCGTCCACCTCCGGGACCGTGGCGGGTGAGGCGAGCGCCACGGGGCCTGGCTTGACGTCGCTCCAGGAGGCGTCGGCCGCGAGCACGAGGGTGGCGACACGTCCGGGCGGACCGAGGGACGCGCTGATGGCGGCCGCGGCGTCGCTCGCCACGTCCCCGGCGCGCTCGCTGCGCGTGAACCAGCCCTCGAGGGCCGAGGCCAGCGCGGCGATGTTGCTCTGGAGCGGCGCGTCGAGGCGCGCGTGGTAGGTGGCGTGGTCGCCCACGATGTTCACCACGGGCGAGTGGGCGCGGCGCGCGTTGTGCAGGTTGGCCCAGCCGTTGGCCAGTCCCGGCCCGAGGTGCAGCAACGTCGCGGCCGGCCGTCCGGTGACGCGCGCGTAGCCGTCGGCCGCCCCGGTGGCCACGCCCTCGAAGAGGCACAGCACCGCGCGCACGTCGGCGTTGTCGAGTCCGGCGACGAAGTGCATCTCCGACGTGCCCGGGTTGGCGAAGCAGACGGTCACGCCGTTGGCCGCGAGCGTCGCGAGCAGCGCGTCGGCGCCGTTCACGGCAGGTCTCTCTCGTCGAGGTGACGGTAGGGGTTGAGGAGGTGGTGCGGATCGAAGGCGTCCTTCACGCGTCGCTGGAGCGCGAGCAGGGCCGGGTCGGTGAGGGCGCGGTAGTGGCCGGCCTTGTCGCGGCCCAGGCCGTGCTCGCCGGAGATCTGGCCGCCGAGGTCGAGCCCGAGCGCGAAGAGGTCGCGCACCAGCTGGTGGCGCGCGTCGTCGTCGGCCAGGTAGACCGAGAGATGCACGTTGCCGTCGCCCACGTGGCCGCAGCCGGGAATGAAGGCGCCGTACCTCTCGGCGAGGACCGCGACCTCGCCGAGGAGCGTGGTCACCTTCGAGCGCGGCACGACCACGTCGATGATCTCGTGGGCGCCGGCCGCCTTGGAGACCCAGAAGACGCGCTCTCGCGCCTCGATCAAGCGCGCGGCGGCGCCTTCGGCGAGCACGTAGACCTCGAGGGCGCCGGCCTCGTCGAGTTGGGCCGCGAGGTCGGCCACGTCGCGTTCGAGCTGCTCGGCGGTGCGCGTCTCGAGAACGACCACGAGGTAGGCGGCGCAGGCGGCGGCGACCTCGGCACTCACCCCGAGGTCGAGACCCGTCGCGCCGGTGATCGCCCCCATGGTGATGAGATCGATGTATTCGAGCATCGAGGGTTGCAGTCCGCCAGCCACGATGCGCGGCACCACCGCGGTGACGGCGTCGAGGTCGGCGAAGGGGACGAGCAGCGTCGCGCCGTGGGCGAGGCGCGGCGAGAGCGCCAGGGTCACCTCGGTGACGAGCGCCAGGGTGCCCTCGCTGCCGATGATCAGCTGGGTCAGGTCGTAGCCCGAGGAGTTCTTCACGACGGGTGCGCCCGTGCGCAGGATCGTTCCGTCGGCGAGGACGACCTCGAGTCCCAGGACGTGGCGGCGCGTCACGCCGTGGCGCACGGCGCGCATGCCACCGGCGTTGGTGTTGACGTTGCCGCCCAGGGACCCCGAGAGCTCCCCCGGATGAACCGGATAGCGCAGCCCGCTCTCGGCGAGGGCCTCGTTGAGTTCGCGCAGCGTGATGCCCGGTTGCACCACGGCGACGTGATCGTCGAGGTCGAGCGAAACGACGCGGTTCATCTGGTCGAAGCAGACCACTAGGCCCCCAGTGACGGGCGTCGCCCCGCCTGAGAGGCCGGTACCCGAGCCGCGCGCGGTGATCGCCAGGGCGTGTCGCGTGGCGAACGCGCACAGGGCCGCGACCTGCGCGGTGGTGGTGGGACGCACGACCGCGAAGGGATCGCTCACCACCGGATGGAGCGACTCGTCGTGCAGGTCGTCGGGACGGTGGGCGGGGGAGAAGGTGACGTGGGACTCGTCGACGATCTCGAGCAGCTCAGCGCGAAGCGTCGTGGCGTCCATCGTCAGGCCACGCTAGTGCGGGCGACGCCTCGAGCTCGGCGCGGATCGCCGCCAGGCGCGCGCGTCGCGCGTCGCCCTCGAGGGGCGCGTTGCGGCGGGCGATCCTCTCGATCGCCGCTTCGACCGGCGCGAGGAACCGCGAGGGACTTCGGTCGGGGTAGCGAGGGTCGTTGCGGCCCCGGTTCCAGGTGATGAGCAGGGTCTCCTCGGTGCGCGTGAGCGCCACGTAGGCCAGGCGGCGCTCTTCGGCGAGGTCGCTCGCGCTCGTCGCGTTGTAGTGGGGCAGCTGTCCCTCGGCCCAGCCGATCGTCGCCACGTGGCGGAACTCGAGACCCTTGGCGCGGTGAATCGTCGAGAGGGTCACGGCGTCGGCGTGGTCGTCGTCGAGGCGGCGGTCCCCTCCGGCGAGGTCCGAGGCCGGGGCGTGCTCGAGGCCGCTGCGCTTGTGGGGGATCGCCGCCGCGTCGAGCTGGGCGGCCACGACGTCGAGCTGGGCGTTGGTGCGCGCGAGCACCGCCATCGTGCGCCAGGGGCTCTGGGCCCGGTGCGTCGCCGCCAGCCAGGCCGCCACGTGGCGGGCCTCGTCCTCGTCGGAGTCGTAGCGGCGCACCATCGGGATCTCGCCGTCGTCCTTGGCCGGCTCGATGCCCGCGGCGCCGTCCTCTAGGAGCGTGTTGGCGACCTCGACGATGTGCGCCGTCGAGCGGTGGTTGCGCGTCAGGTCGAGCACCAGTGTGTCGGGCCAGGTGCGCAGGATCTCCTCGATCAGCCGGGGCGCCGCGCCGTTGAAGCCGTAGATCGACTGATTCGGGTCGCCGACGCAGAACAGGTCGGGGTCCTCGCCGGCCATCTCGCGTAGCAGCGCGAACTGCAGGGGGTTCATGTCCTGGGTCTCGTCCACCGAGAGCGCGCGGGTGCGGTGGCGAAACGAGGCGCGCACCGCCGGCTCGTCGCGCAGCAGGGTGATCGCCTCACCAAGCAAGAGGTCGAAGTCGAGCACGCCGCGACTGCGACACAGCCCGACGTAACGATCCAGGGCCTCGGCGAAGTGCGCGAGGGGCAGCGGCGGGTCCCGATGAAGGCGGCGCGCGTTCTTCGCGTAGGCGGTGCCGTTGTAGCCCTGGCCGAGAGCCCAGCCGATCTCCTGCTCCAGGCGGGGCACCTGCCACTCCTCGACCGACTCGCCGGCCTCGCGCAACTGCACGGCTAGAGCGCTCACCAGGCGACGCCGCTGCGGCTCGATGACGAGGGGCCGCAGGTGCTGGTCCTCGCGGTACTGGTTCACGATCGTCATGGCGGCGCGGTGGAACGTCCCGGCGCGCACGTCGCGCACGCCGGCGCGCGCCAGTCGCCGACGCAACTCGTCTCCGGCCTTGCGCGTGAAGGTCATCACGAGCACCTGGTCCGCGTCGAGCTCGCCCGAGGCGATGCGCCGCAGGAGTCGCAGGGTGAGCACGTGGGTCTTGCCCGAGCCCGCGCTCGCGCGCACCAGCAGTCGCCGTGCGGGGGACATGACCGCCTCGCGCTGCTCGGGGGTGAGACCGTCGAGCAGGTCGGTCGAAAAGGTCGCCTCGCCAGCCATGGTCCCCCTGACGCTACCGGCCGCCCGTGACGTCGTCGGCGCGTCGGTAACCTGATGGGGTGCTGAAAGCCCTCGGAGACGGAACTCTCTTCGGTGAGTCCTTCGGCGAGGGCCCCGTTCGCGTCATCTGGCTCCACGGCTGGGCCCGTCGCGGCCAGGATTTCACGGCCGCGGCCCGCCTGCTCGCCGAGCGGGGGATCGCCTCACTGGCCATCGACCTGCCGGGCTTTGGCGCCTCGCTCGCGCCGGCGCACGCCGGCGGCGCGCGCTACTACGCCGACCTGGTGGCCCCGGCCATACTCGGAGCGGGCGACGGACTCGTGCTGGTTGGTCACTCCCTGGGCGGGCGCGTCGCCGTGGTGCTCGCCGCCCGCCAGCCCGAGCGCTACCGCGAGGTGATTCTCGTCGGCGCGCCGCTGCTTCGCGGAGCCCCCGGGAAGTCCCCCTGGCGCTACCGGTTGGTGCGCGCGCTCGCCCGCCGACGCCTCCTCTCGCCCGCGCGCCTCGAGGCTGCTCGCCAGCGCTACGGTTCGGCCGACTACCGCAACGCGAGCGGGGTGGTGCGCGACGTCCTGGTCACGATGGTGTCCGAGAGCTACGAGGACGAGCTCGCGCGTCTCGCGGTGCCGGTGCACCTCGTGTGGGGCGCGAACGACACCGAGGTACGCGTGGACGTCGCGCGACGCGCCCTCTCCCTGATCGCGGCGCCTACGCGCCTGACGGTGCTCGAGGGTGTGGGCCACCTGGTGCCCACGGAATCTCCCGACGCGCTGGCGCGCGCCGTCCTTGAGGCTCTGGCGTGATCCTCGCGGTCCTCGGTTCGATCGGTCTGGCGAGCGCCTTCGTGGCCCAGATGGCGCGGTGGCTGCGCGTCCTGCAACGCGAGCACTACGACCCGCACGCGATGATCCGCTTCCTCGGTCGGTGGTCATCGCCGCCGGTGGGACCCGCGAGTGCGCCGGCGCGCGTGCGAGACCGCCGACCGGTGACGCTCAGTCACGTCCTGGTGGTTATCTTCCTGGTGGCGCTGATCCTCCGCAGCGACGCCCTGGTGGTCGTGACCACGATCGCCTACGGCCTTCTCGCGCCCACGGGCCTGGGACTGCGCGGACGCACCGGCGCGCTGCGCTTCACGCGACGGCTCACCACCATCGCCGTGCTCGTGGCCGTCGTGGGCCTCGCCGTGGCGATCCTCGGCGCGTTCGCGCCGCGACCCTGGCTGCTCGCGGCCGCCGTGGTGTGGGCCGTGCCGATGCTGATCAGCGCGGCGACGCGCGCGCTCACACCCTACGAGCGCCGCCGGGCGCGCGCCTTCGTCGAGTCCGCGCAGCGTCGACTCGCCGCGGTGGGCCCCCGCGTGGTGGGCATCACCGGCTCCTACGGCAAGACCTCGACCAAGAACCACCTGGCCGACCTGCTGGCCGGCACCGGCGTGGTGGCCTCGCCCGCCAGCTTCAACAACCAGGCCGGGCTGTCGCGGGCGATCAACGAGAACCTGGCCGAGGGCACGCGGGTCTTCGTCGCCGAAATGGGCACCTACGGCCCCGGCGAGATTCGTGACCTGTGCGCCTGGTGCCCACCGGAGATCGCTGTCATCACGGCCATCGGCCCCGTGCATCTTGAGCGCATGGGCAGCCTCGACGTGATCGAGGCCGCGAAATTTGAGATCACCGAGCGCGCGTCGACGGTCGTCGTCAACGTCGACGACACGCGCCTCGCCGGCTGGACCGGGCGGCTGCGCGACGCCGGCACGAAGGTGGTGCGGGCGAGCGCGCGCGTCGGTGACGCCGACGTCGTGGTCACCTCCGGGCCTCGCTGGCGCGTCATCATCGGTGGCGAGGAGATCGGCGACCTCGAGGCCCGCGCCGGACTGCAGGCGACCAACGTCGCCTGCGCCCTCGCGGCCGCCCTTGAACTGGGCCTGGCTCGCGGCGAGGTGATCGAGCGCCTGGCCGGCCTCTCGGGTGTGGCCCACCGCGCCCAGGTCGCACTCGCCCCCTCGGGGGTGACCGTGATCGACGACACCTTCAACGCCAACCCGGCGAGCGCCGACGCCTCGCTCGCCCTGCTCTTTGGCCTCGACGTGCCCGGTCGACGGGTCGTCGTCACCCCGGGTCTGATCGAGCTGGGCAACCTCCAACCCGGGGCCAACATCTCCTTGGCGCAGAAGGTGCTGGTGCGTGGCGGCGAGCTCGTCGTGGTGGGGCGCACCAACGCGCTCGAGCTCGTGCGCGGCGCGGAGAATCGCGCGCGCCGCGTGGATCGACGCGAACAGGCGGTCGCCTGGGTGCGCGAGTCGCTGGTCGCCGGCGACGCCGTGTTGTATCTCAACGATCTGCCCGACCACTACCCTTGAGTACTTGATGACGAGGCGGGTAGCGTGACGACGGCAGTACTCTTCGGCGGGCCGAGCCCCGAGCACGACATCTCCATCCTGACGGGCCTGCAGGCCCTGCGCGAGCTCGAGCGCGCCGGTCGCGACGTCCTCGGCATCTACTGGACCAAGACGGGCGCGTTCTACAGCGTGGCCGCGGGCGTGGAGGCCGAGGCGTTCATCGAGGGCCTGCCGCGCGGATCGAGCGAGCTGGCCCTGCGCGTCGGCGAGGGCGGCGGCTTCGTCGCCCCGGCCGGGCGCCTCGGACGCGAACGGCGCCTCGACCTCGACGCGGTGGTGCTGGCCACCCACGGCGGCCCCGGTGAGGACGGCTCGCTCCAGGCCGCCCTCGACCTCGCGGGCGTCGCCTACAGCGGACCCAGTGTCGCCGGGGCGGCGCTCGGCATGGACAAGTGGGCATTCGGCGCGGTGGTGGCCGCGGCCGGCCTTCCCACGTTGCCGCGCGCGCTGCTGGGACCCGAGACCGCCGCGCTGGACTTCGCCGGGCCCTACATCGTGAAGCCGCGCTTTGGCGGATCCTCCATCGGCATCGACGTCGTGGCCGACCTGGCCACGGCCCAGGCGCGCCTGGCGACGAACACGCACCTGGCGCGCGGCTGCGTCGTCGAGCCCTTTCGCAGTGACCTGGTCGACGTGCAGATCGCCGTGCGAACGTTCCCTTCGATCGACCTCTCGGCGATCGAACGGCCCATCCGACGCAGCGCGAACGCCGAAATCCTCAACTACCGCGACAAGTACGTGGGCGGTGAGGGGATGGTCAGCGCGCCGCGCGAACTGCCCGCGCAACTCGCGCCGGGCCAGCGCGAGCAGATCGAGCACGCGGCTCGCGTCCTGGTCGACGCGGCGTCGGTGCGCGGCGTGGCGCGCATCGACTTCCTCGCCAATGACGACGAGCTCTACGTCAATGAGATCAACACGATCCCCGGCTCACTCGCCAAGCACCTCTTCGTCGAGCCGCCCCTAGCCTTCTCGCGACTGCTCGAGGACCTGATCGCCGAGGCGACCACCCGGCCGGCGCGCCACTACAGCGCGGCCGGCGCCGACGGGACGGTGCTGCGCAGCGCCGGCGCCATCGCCGCCAAACTCGCGTAGTCGCGGCACCGCGGTCAGGGCCGCCGCCAGCGCGTCGCTGTAGGGATCGAGCAGGCGGCCCCGTTCGATCGCCCAGAACGCCAGGTCCACGTCGCCGGCGGCGATCGCCCAGCGCGACAGGGCCAGGGCGGCCCATTCGCCCTCGCGCAGGAGACGGGCCCAGTGGCCCTCGGCGAGGAACCACTCGAAGCCCCGCAGCGCGCTCGCGAGCGGTTCGCCCTGGACGAGGGAGAGTGCCGCGACCAACTTCGCGTGATCGTCGCTCGCGCGGGCCTCGCTGACCAGACGGAGGAACTCCTCGACGTCACTGTCGACGCCGTGGGTGAGATAGAGCCCGGCGGAACTGACCGGGTGCAGGCGCGGGCCGCGTTCGTCGCTGCCCAGGCTGCGCCGGACCGCGCTCGCCGTGTTGGCCAGGGTGCGCAACGACGCGTCCGCGTCCGCGTGGGCGAGGACGCGCGTTCGCAGTCGGTCGCCCGTGACCGGTTCGTGGCGG